>DMQT01000111.1:0-6335 GCA_003455595.1 Betaproteobacteria bacterium | reverse complement strand
GATGATTACCACTTTCTGTGCGCAGGGCAGGATGCGGCGCGGCTGAATGGGTTTTTTACGACTGAAGAAGATGGCCGCAGCCTCGATCTTTATCCGATTTCAGAAGCCTTGCGCTACCGTTTGCCGTTTGCGCCGGCGCATGAGGCGGTGGCCTACATCGAATCGCTGGCGCAAACAGGCGAAGCCGCCGCGATTTATTTTGATGACATCGAAAAATTCGGCATCTGGCCAGAGACTTACGAATGGGTATTTGAAAAAGGCTGGCTGACGCAGTTCATCGAAGGCGTACTGGCGTCGCCGGTGATCCGCACCGAAACCTTCAGCGAACACCACGCGCGCGCCAAAACCCACGGCATTGTCTACCTGCCAACAACTTCCTATATTGAAATGAATGAGTGGACGTTGCCCGCTGGTGTGGCCGCACGTTACGACGGGTTGATTGCGGCGAGCAAGGCGAGCGGGCGTTTTGAGTCGGAAAAAGCCTTTCTGCGCGGCGGTATCTGGAAGAACTTTTTCTCGGTGTATCCCGAATCCAACTGGATGCATAAACGCATGCTTGGACTGTCTGCGCGTCTGAATCAACTTGAGGCAACGCGGCGCACACCGCGCATGACGGAGCTGTTACATGAAGCACAGGCCAACGATGCCTATTGGCATGGCTTGTTTGGCGGGCTGTATTTACCGCATTTGCGTCGTGCGGTATACAACGCCGCGGTCGAATTGGAAAGCCTGCTGGACATCGTTGCGCCACGTCCGGCCATGCAGCATGTTGATCTGGATAAAGACGGTATCGACGAGGTGTTTTTCCATAATGCCAGTCTCCAGGCGGTGGTGCGACTCGACGGCAGTGCCAGTGTGATCGAACTGGATGCGTACGCGTTGCGGCATAACTTTGGCGATACGTTACGGCGCCAGGCCGAACACTATCACCATAAAATGCTGGTTAATGTAACGGAGCAAGACAGTCACGGCGATGGCATCAGCTCGGCGCATGATCGTATCAGCTTCAAGCATTTGGTGACCCAGGCTGATTTGGTTTATGACGCGCACGGACGCGCTTTATGCCGCGATATCTTGTATACAGGCGACGGTGAAATAGTCGCCCTGGATTACGCGTTAACCAGTAGTAACGACGACAGCCTCAATTTCACGGCGCAGACTGCGACCGGTGAGGTACATAAAGTCGTGCGGTTGAGTGCTGGACAGATGATTGTCAGTTATGACTTTGGCATGGGTATGCGCGGCAGTCTGGCTACTGAACTCAACCTGGCGATGCCGAGTTGTGACGGGCCGGCTGGACGTTTTGTGCTCGATGGCAAAATTCCGGGCGGTTTTGGCCAGCCATTGGAAGTGGAAGACTTGAAACAGATTGCACTCGAAGATGCCGTGCTGGGCGGGCGTTTACTGTTGTCCAGCAGTCGGCCAGCACAGTTTTCATCGCAGCCCCTGTTCACGGTATCGCAATCTGAGGCAGGGTTTGAAAAGATCATGCAAGCAGTGACGTTGTTGATGCGTTGGCCGTTGCAGGAAAAAAATGGCAGAATTAAATTGAGTCTCGAGATTTCAACCGCCTCAATCCGCTAAGAGTGACCGTCCAATGAGCCTTAAAAAAGTGGCACGCAACAAAGTGGTGTATCTCACATACAGCATCATCGATCAGAACGGCGACGTGTTTGAACAGTACGACATTCCCATTGGCTATGTGCATGGCGCAAATAGTGGGCTGTTTGAGAAAATTGAATCTGCGCTGAACAACAAGTCACCCGGTGATCGCGTTGAAGTCAGTTTGCCGCCTGCTGATGGCTTTGGTTCACATCAACCCGAACTGACCTTTACCGACATGATCGACAATGTGCCGCCGCAGTTCCGGCACATTGGTGCGGCAGTCCCGTTCGAGAATGATAAGGGCGAGAGCAAGGAATTTCGTGTTACCCAGATTGTGGGCGATAAGCTTACCATCGACGGCAACCACGCGTTGGCAGGTCAAACGGTGAACTTTATTGTGAATATCGTGGATGTGCGCGACGCTACCGCAGAGGAGATTGCCAACGGCAAACCAGAAGACGCGAGTGCGCCGCGACTACATTAGGCGTTTAAATCGTGCCCAAACAAAAAGCCCTCGTATCGAGGGCTTTTTAATGGCGCTAACGCGCTGCTTATTTAGGGCAGTTGGCGGCGTCGCTCGGTACTTTTCCGACTAGGCGCAGGAAGCTGGTAAATGGCCCCATCACCCCCATGGCCTCCATTTTAGGGCCTTCAAACTTGAGACGGCCAAACATCATGGCCTTCATCGGGCCGTATTCACCGGCGCCCATTTCAGTCCATTTTTCGGTGGTAGCGTGCATCAGATAGTCTGCGCCGGAATCGAGTTTGGCAGTTTCAATTTTGCCACCATATACGCACATGGCTTTACCGCCTTTATCGGCGATACGCATTTCAACTTGCGGGCTGGATTCGCAGTCGGTACGGTACATGTGGATGACTTTGTAGCCACGCCCCTTGTTGTTGCCAATCCATTTGCCACCCAGTCCATCCGTCAACGTAGCGTCCTTGTTCCAGGCCTCACAGGCTTGCGCAGCCCATTCAGGTGTCATCAGAACCGGTGCGGCGACTGCTTGACCTGCCAGCATGGACAAGCCAAAACCAGACAGAACAGCGAGTTTTTTCAATCCAGCATGCATTTGTGCGTCTCCTCAATTAGTAAGTAATTTATTTGAATAGTGTTCGAAGGCGAGTAGATTGCCATCGAAGCGTAAAAATTACCCCGTTCAACCCGGTGTGTCAAATGACATTTCTTGCGCTGAAACGTACAGCAAGACTTGATTAGCTGGAAGTCAGCAATTTTTCATAGGCGTCTGCAAACAATTTCAGGCCATCATTTTGCAGCGTGTCACCGATTTCGTTCAAATCCAGGCCAAGCGTTTCCAGCGCGCGGTAGTCGGCCTCGGCTTCGCCTATGCATTCACTAATGGTGTTGGCGGCTTTGCCGTGTTGTCGAAACGCGCCCAGGGTAGCGTCGGGTACGGTGTTAATGGTTTCCTTGCCAATCAGCGGCTCCAGATATTTGACGTCAGAATAGGCTGGATTTTTGGTGCCGGTGCTGGCCCACAGCAGGTATTGCGGACGGGCGCCAGCGTGTGTCAATTCAGCAAAAAGAGGGCTGTGAAACAGGTCGAGATAACGCTGATATGCCAGCTTTGCGATACACAATGCGGCGCGCCCTTGCAGTGCCTGGGCAGCATCGTTATTCATATTGGCAAGGCGCTGGTCAACCAGCGTATCCACCCGCGACAGGAACAGGCTGGCGACGGCCTTGATGCTGTCGAGTTTGCCGCCTTGGGCCTGGCGCTGTTTCAAACCACGGATGTAGGCTTCGAAAATGCGTACGGTTTGGCGTAATGAAAACAGCAGTGTGATATTGATGGAGTAGCCTTCGCTCACCAGCTGTTCAAACGCAATCAGACCCGCTGGGGTGCCGGGGATCTTGATGAGCAGATTGGGGCGATTGACTGCGGCAGCAAGGCGGCGTGCAGCGGTCATGGAGCCCTCGCTGTCATGCGCCAGATGAGGCGACACTTCCAGGCTGACATAGCCGTCATCGCCGTGGGTACGCTCGAATGTGGCATGCAGGAGGTCACACGCAGCCTGGATGTCGGGGATGACGAGCGCTTCATAACGCTTTTCCGCATCCGGCTCGGTGGCTTTCAGGCGCGCCAGATCGTCGCGGTAATAGGGGCTGTCAGCCAGCGCTTTCTGGAAAATGCTGGGATTGGAGGTGACGCCGGAAATGCCGTCTACCTCGATCAGACTTTGCAGCCCGCCTTCACGCAACAGGGTGCGGGACAAGTTGTCCAGCCAGATGGATTGACCCAATGCGTTCACGTTGCGCAGCATGCTCATGATGACACCTCCGAATTTGGGTATAGACCAGACTTCAAGTCCGAGTTGAGAAATAGACCAGACTACGAGATTAAGGTGCCGTTGTGATGTTTTTAGCGGGCGCCTGCAATGATTCCTCGACCAGTTCGATACGCGCCTGTATTGCTGCGCGTGTTGCCGGGTCGATAGTACGTTGCTGCTGTAATTTCAGGTAAGTGAGCAAGGGCCTGCGCCAGCCTTGCGCCGATGCAGTGTCAATGGCGGCCTGCAGCGTCGCGTCGTCCACCATGCCGCGGCGGAAACTCAAGCCGGTGGCAATCAGCCGCGAAATCGGGTCGTTGATAGCACGGATAAGGCGCTGGGTTTCAACCGGATTGGGCGCTGTAGCGGCGGCGAAAGCGGCATATTGCGGTGGCAACAAGGCGCGATTCAAACCTTGCCAGTCGCCACTGATAAAACGCGCATAAGCGGCATCGGCCGGATCGCTGGCGAGAGCCGCAAGCTGGTTGTAACCCGTACAGGGTGAAAAATAGAGCGTCGCAGTCTGCAAGCCACAGCGCACCAGTTCAATGTGGCTGACGGCGTTGATGTTGCCAGTGGCCGCGACCGCCTTGCGCGCTTGGGTAAAACTGGCTTCGGCGCGCTGCACCTGGCCCGCCAGAAAATAACGTGTGTAGCGCTGGGTGGCAGTTTGTGCGTCGATTTGCCAGTCGGGTACGCTGGTGCCGCCGCAGGCGCTGAGAGTGAATGCGGTCAGCAGGCTGAAAAAAAGTTTCATGGCAGCTTCACCTCGCCCGCTTTGGAAGATGGCAGGAAACGGTTGATTTTGAGTATCAGCTGGTTGGCCTGACTTACCGCTTCATCCACCTGGCCACGCAATTGCACCAGGTCGTCGGTACCGTCTTTGAGGTTCGCGGTCAAGGCGTTGGCATTGACCAGCAGCGTATCGACTTTTTTCAGGCTGCTGCGCACTTCGCCCAGCAGGCTTTGAATTTGTCCCAATGACTGGTCGGCCTTGTCTGCCACACCGCCATTGGCGAACGCCCAGCGATCCAGCTTGTGTGAAATCTGGTTGAGATTGGCCGTCAGCGACCGCACGTTTTGCAATGCATCCATCAAAACCTGAGCTTGTTTGTCGCCACCGAGCAAGCCGCCCACGACGCCGTATTTGCCGGTCATTTGTCCGGTGATGGTCTTGAGGTTGCCGAGCGTGACGTTGATTTCACTGTCCTTACGCGTCATCTGCGCCACATTGGCGCTCACCGTGGCAAGCTGGTTGAGGACGACGTTGGCTTTGGCGACCAGTCCGGGCACGTCGAGCGGCGGGCTCAGAATGAGCGGTACGCTGGTGCCATTGGTGAGCTCGGCGGCATTCAGGTCGTTGGTATCCAGCCGAATCGCAGCCGCGCCTACCAAGGGTTTGTCCAGGGTGAATTCGCTGGAGGTGCGCAGCCAGCGGTGTTCGTGTTCGGGGATGCTGATTTTCACCAGTGCCAGGCCGCGGTCACTATGGGCGACGCCGGTGACGCTGCCGATGGCAATGCCGCGATAGACCAGGGGCGTGCCGGCTCCGATACCGGTTGCGTCGAATGCAATGAGCGTGAAATGCGCCTGCCGTTCAAATGTGCCACGCGCATACAGCAGATAAAACAGTGCGCTGATGCTGACGATAAAAAAACCGACCAAAAACAGGCCAACCTTGAATTGTATGGATTTATTCATATCAGGCCCTGATACAAGGGTTTGTTCCAGTCATAGTCAAGAATCTGATAATCCGGCAACGCATCGGACAGGCTGTGCAGCAGACTCGCCAGCAATGTCGGGTATGGCGAGTCGGGCAACAACAGTGCCGGGCGATCAATCACCAGCAAGGGTCGTGACTGCACGATGGCGCGCGCCATTTTGACCGCAAAGCGCTGCGTCGGCGTGAGGTCTTCATCGCGTTTCATCGCGCAATCGCCATGACCGGCCAGATTGAGCAGGTGCTGAGCCTGGGCGCTGGCGTGCAGCCAGTTCAGGCGAGCATGGAACTGCTGGATCAGGGCGATGTTTTCCAGTGCTGTCAGATTGACCCGTAATGGCAATGTCGTCGATACCAGCGCACAGCCATCAGCGTGCACACCCAGCAGGCTATTCAGCCGTTGCTGCCGTTGCGCTTCATCTGCGCACCAGTCTAGATGAAGGTGATCGCTAATGATGTCACCTCAATGATGATGATGGCAAAAAACACCCGCATCATGCCTTTCAGCACGGCAATCGGCACCATGAACAGGCGTTTGGGAATTTCCAGGCCGGTTTTTAGCGGAATCAGCGTCACGCTCAAACCAAACAGCACGCTTTTGAGGGTCAAGCCCAGCAACAATGGCAGCGTCATCAGCAGGCCGATCTGGCGCGAAAACAGCGGCACATTGTCCTGCGTCGCGCCATACATCTGAAAAAACGCCACGCTCAAGGTG
>DMQT01000273.1 GCA_003455595.1 Betaproteobacteria bacterium | reverse complement strand
TAAAGGCCAGCTCGGCACCTTCGCGTTTGCACGCCTGCGCAATGCCATATGCAATGGAGCGATTGCTGATCAGGCCGGTGATGAGGATACGTTTTCCCGCGAGAAATCCCATGGTTTTTCCTTGAATTAAATGGCTCCCGCATTATACCTGCAAGCGTCGTGACGCTTCACTTGGGCTGGGTTAAACTCGTGCCATATGAATGTATCCAGGCGCTTCCTTTATTTGATTTTGTCCGTGATCTTGTGTGCATGTGGCGACAGCCCCTGGAACAATCCCTACCCGACGGCGCCGCCAGACAGCAATACACTTTACTCGGCGTTCAACGAACGGCCAAAACATCTTGATCCGGCACAGGCTTACAGCTCAAATGAGGCCGAATTCACAGCGCAAATTTACGAACCGCCACTCCAGTATCATTACCTGAAGCGGCCTTATACCTTGGTTCCGCTGACGGCGACGCAGATGCCGACGGTGACCTATTACAGCGCAACAGGACAGGTGTTGCCAGCTGATACAGCGGCGCAGCGTATTGCAACGAGCGTATATGAGGTTCACCTGCGGCCAGGTATCGACTATCAGCCCCACCCTGCGTTTGCGCGTACTGCTGAGGGCAGGCCGCGCTACCTCAATTTACCGCCGGATGCGCTGAATGGTGTCAGCAGCCTGGGTGATTTTAAATACACCGGCACGCGCGAACTGGTGGCAGACGATTACATCTATGAGATTAAACGACTGGCTTCTCCCCAAGTGAATTCGCCGATCTTTGGTGTGATGTCTGAATATATTATCGGGCTTAAGCAGTATGCTGTGCAGCTTCAAGCCGTGGCGCGTGCGCAGCCGCCAGGCAGTTATCTTGATTTAAGCCGCTATCCGCTGGCAGGCGTTGAGCGGGTTAATCGTTACACCTATCGTATTCATTTACACGGTAAATATCCGCAGTTTCAATATTGGCTGGCAATGCCTTTTTTTGCCCCGATACCGCCGGAAGTCGATCGTTTTTATGCTCAACCAGGCATGGCGCAGCGCAATCTCACACTGGACTGGTACCCAGTGGGCACGGGTGCCTACTGGCTGACGCACAATGATCCAAATCGCCGCATGGTGCTGGAGCGTAACCCGAATTATCACGGCGAACGCTATCCCAGTCAGGGGGATGTCGGTGATAAACAAGCGGGTTTGCTGCGTGATGCGGGCAAACCCCTGCCGTTCATCAATACGGTGGTATATAGCCTGGAAAAAGAGACGATCCCGTACTGGAACAAATTTTTGCAGGGTTACTACGACGCTTCCGGTATCAGCTCGGATAGCTTTGACCAGGCCATACAAATTGACGCGCAGGGAGAGCCGCAAGTAACTGACGCGATGCATGGCAAGGGCATCGGACTGGTGGCTGCGGTGACGACATCCAATCGCTTCTGGGGCTTCAACATGCTCGACAGTGTGGTAGGTGGGCAATCGGAACGGGCGCGTAAACTGCGTCAGGCAATTGCCATCGCGGTGGATTTCGAGGAGTTCATTTCGATATTCGCCAATGGCCGTGGTATCCCGGCACAAGGTCCGATTCCGCCGGGTATTTTTGGTTACAGGGCAGGGGCGGGCGGGATCAATCCGGTGGTGTATCAAATGCTGAATGGTCAGCCGGTGCGTCGCCCTATTAGTGAAGCACGGCGTCTGCTGGCAGAAGCCGGTTATCCTGATGGACGCGACGCTAAAACCGGCACGCCGCTGGTGCTGTATTTCGATACGGTGGCGAGTGGCCCGGATGCCAAATCGCGGCTGGACTGGATGAGCAAGCAGTTTGCCAAACTCAACATTCAGCTGGTGGTGCGCAGCAGTGATTACAATCGTTTCCAGGACAAAATGCGGCGTGGTACCGAGCAACTGTTTGAGTGGGGCTGGAATGCCGATTATCCGGACCCGGAAAATTTCCTGTTTCTGCTGTATGGCCCGAACATGAAAGTGGCTAAAAATGGCGAGAACTCGGCCAACTACCAGAATCCCGAATATGACCGTTTGTTCGATCAAATGAAATTTCTCGATAACGGCCCGCAACGCCAGGCCATCATTGACCAGATGGTCACGCTGCTGCAGCATGATTCCCCCTGGCTGTTTGGCTATTTCCCCAAGGCATTCACCCTGCGCCATGCTTGGGTTTCACCGAGCAAACCCAACCTGATGGCCAACAATACCCTTAAATACCAGCGCATTGATCCCATGCTGCGCAACAAATTGCGTGCCGACTGGAATCAACCCGTTCTATGGCCGCTGGTTTTCCTGTTGTTAGCCCTAGTCGCGGCAATTGCGCCCGCGATATGGAGCTGGCGCCAGCGTGAGCAGGGTAGCGGGCGGTGATCGTTTATTTACTGCGCCGTATCTTATACGCCATTCCGATTCTAATCGGCGTGAACCTGATTACC
Source organism: Betaproteobacteria bacterium (assembly GCA_003455595.1). Lineage (GTDB taxonomy): Bacteria > Pseudomonadota > Gammaproteobacteria > Burkholderiales > Sulfuriferulaceae > Sulfuriferula. The sequence continues at coordinate 2,783 of DMQT01000273.1, read as the reverse complement.
TTTGCGCTATTTTTTGTGGTGAACACGCCTGACGATATGGCGCGCATGCATCTCGGCATGAAGCGCGTATCGGCGGATGCCATCGGTAAATGGAAGATGGAACACGGTTATGACAAGCCATTAATCTACAACGATACGGCAGTGGGGTCAGGACAACTGACTGATACCATTTTTTATGAAAAATCCGCGCGCATGTTTGCGCTGGATTTTGGTGTGTCGGATGATGGTCGCGATATCTGGAACGAGATCAAAGTGCGTGCCGGGCCGAGTCTGGCGATTGCCGTGCCGGTGTTCGTGATCGGACTGCTGGTCAATGTGACGTTTGCGTTGCTGATGGTGTTTTTTCGCGCGACTTATCTGGATTTTTGGGGGGTGGTGCTGTGCGTCATGCTGATGTCGATATCCGGCTTGTTTTACATCATTCTCGGGCAGTTTCTGGTTGCCAAGTTATGGCACTGGGTGCCGATTTCGGGCTTCAGTACAGGCATTGACGCCTTGCGCTTCCTGCTGCTGCCGGTGCTGGTGTCGATCGGCGCGGGTATCGGCAGCGGCGCACGCTGGTATCGCACCATTTTTCTGGAAGAAATCGGCAAGGACTACGTGCGCACGGCACGTGCCAAAGGGCTATCAGAATGGCGTGTCCTGTTTCGTCACGTGTTGCAAAACGGCATGATTCCTATCCTTACCGGCGCGGTTGTGGTGTTGCCCTTGCTGTTTATGGGCAGTTTGATTACCGAGTCATTTTTCGGCATTCCCGGTCTTGGTAGCTATACCATAGACGCCATCCAGTCGCAGGATTTTGCCATAGTGCGTGCCATGGTGTTCATTGGTTCGGCACTGTATATCGTTGGCCTGTTGCTGACTGATATTTCTTACACGCTGGCTGACCCCAGGGTACGGCTGCAATGATGTTCAAGCCGGTGATGCTGTGGACCGACGTGCTGATTTTCGTGCTGCTGGCAGTCATTTTGATGTTTACTGTTTATGTGCGGCGACATGCCCATCTGCGTGCCCCATGGCGAGGGGTGATGCGCAGTCCAACGGGCCTTGCCTCGGCGATGGTATTGGCTGTATTTGTCGTCGTTGGCCTGCTGGATTCAATCCACTATCGTCCAGCGCTGCCGCTGCAGCCAGGCCAATCGGTGCAGTACGGCGTAGAAGTATTGAGCGTGCTGGACAGCCTGTTATCAGACCTGCGCACGCATACCGAAAAAACCTATTCTGCCCCGCTGGCAACCCATCTGTACGCTAAGGAAACGACGATTTTGGCGGATGGCCGTGCCATACGAATTTACCCGCGGCTTAAATACGGTGGTGCTCAGCTGGCTGATCCGCGGTTGGGCTGGGCTGCGGATATAAGGATGCGCGTCGCATTGGGCAGCGTCAAAGGGCTGGTGTTGGCGGGCGTGCTCCTGTTGCTGCCCCTGTTATGGCGGACATTAAGGTTGCGCGTCGCATTGGCTCAGGCAAGGCAGCAGCTTGCAGCCCGGGCGCTACCATGGCGCGCACTGGTTTTTATATTGATGGTGTTGGCGGTAAGCGGTTGCGTGATGCTTGAACTGGCGGCAGGCTACCATGTCTTCGGCACAGATAAAGTCGGTCAGGATGTGCTGTTTAGCACGCTCAAGAGTATTCGTACCGGGTTGGTAATTGGAACGCTGACGACACTGGTCATGCTGCCGTTTGCCTTGTTGCTGGGCATCATGGCGGGCTACTTTCGCGGCTGGGTGGATGATGCCATTCAGTACCTCTACACCACGCTCAACTCCATACCGGGTGTATTGTTGATCGCTGCCGCCGTGCTCATCATGCAGATTTACATCGAAGCGCATCCAGACGTGTTTGATACGGCTGCGGCGCGCACGGATTTTCGTTTGCTGTTTCTATGTCTGATACTCGGTGTAACCAGCTGGACCGGGCTATGTCGGCTGTTGCGCGGCGAAACCCTGAAATTGCGCGAGCTGGAATATATTCAGGCGGCGACTGCGTTCGGCGTATCCGACTGGCGCATCATTACGCGCCACATCTTGCCGAATTTGCAGCATCTGGTATTGATTTCGGTGGTGATGGATTTTTCTGGTCTGGTGCTCGCCGAGGCGGTGCTGTCCTATGTTGGGGTGGGTGTGGATCCGGCGATGCACAGCTGGGGCAACATGATCAATTCAGCCCGGCTTGAAATGGCACGCGAACCTGTGGTGTGGTGGCAGCTGTCTGCCGCGTTCGTTTTCATGTTCGCGCTGGTACTGGCCGCTAATCTGTTCGCGGACAGCGTGCGCGATGCCTTCGATCCGCGTGGTAAACGCGCATGAAGCGCGGGAATACGCTATTGCAGGTGGTGAATTTACAGACGCGCATTGGCGCTGTGCGGGCCGTGGATGGCATCAGCTTCAGTATCGCGCGTGATGAAACTTTCGCCCTGCTGGGTGAGTCAGGCTGCGGCAAGTCGATGACGGCGTTATCGTTGATGCGCTTGCTACCCGAGCAAGGCAGGATCATCGCCGGTGAAGTGCGGCTGGATGGGCAGGATTTGCTGGCGCTGCCGGAAGCCCAGATGCGTGACTTGCGCGGTGGGGCAATTGGCATGATTTTTCAGGAGCCGATGACCAGTCTCAACCCGGTGCTCAGCATCGGCGAGCAGGTCGGCGAATCGCTGCGTCGCCATCGCCATCTTGGCGGCGCAGCCTTGCGTGCCGAGTCCATCAACTTGCTCAATGCCGTCGGCCTGCCGGATGCAGCGCGGCGTATCAGCGAATATCCATTCCAGTTATCCGGTGGGATGAAAC
>DMQT01000201.1:8569-8719 GCA_003455595.1 Betaproteobacteria bacterium | reverse complement strand
GAAAACGCTCGAACAGCAGGTCATACGGCAACGGGTCGAGGTCGGTAATCCCCAGCACGTACGCCACCAGCGAGCCCGCACCCGAGCCGCGCCCCGGCCCCACCGGCACGCCATTATGTTTGGCCCAGTTAATGAAATCCGCCACGATCA
>DMQT01000201.1:5470-8539 GCA_003455595.1 Betaproteobacteria bacterium | reverse complement strand
AAGTAACCGGGAAAACCCATCTGGATGATCGTGCCGAGTTCGAATTCAAGCCGTGCCTGGTACTCTGGGTAGCGGGTTTCGCGCTCGGCCGCATCCGGGTACAACACGTCCATGCGCGCCGACAGGCCTTCGGCTGAACGCTGGCGCAGGAAATCATCCAGCGTCACGCCTTCCGGGGTAGGGAATTGCGGCAGTTTGCTCTTGCCCAACTCCAGGCTGAGCGTACAGCGTTTGGCAATCTCCACGCTGTTTTGCAAGGCTTCGGGAATATCGGCAAACAATGCCGCCATTTCAGCCTGGGTTTTGAAATACTGCTCTTCGGTGAAGGCGCGCGCGCGGCGCCGGTCACCCAGCAACGCGCCCTCGGCGATGCACACGCGCGCCTCGTGCGCCTTGAAATCGTCGCGGTCTGGAAACTGCACCGGGTGCGTCGCCACCACCGGCAAATCCAGTTCCGCTGCCAGCGGCAGCGTAGCTTGCAGGCAGTTTTCCGCGTCGACATGGCCGGTGCGCTGAATTTCCAGATAAAACCGCGCCGGGAAGCGTGCCGCCCAACGTATTGCAGCATCCCGTGCCGCCGTCGGATTGCCCGCCAGCAACGCCTGCCCCACCTCGCCCAACTGTGCGCCCGACAACGCAATCAGGCCATCCGTACCGCGCTCGTCAAACCACGCCGCGCGCAGCTCGGCACGCCCATGGTACATATTGTCGCGGTAGGCGCGCGTCAGCAGCTCAGACAGTAGCCGGTAACCATCGCGGTTCTGCACCAGCAGCAATACCCGGTTGGACCGGTCACGCTCGGCCTCGTTGCTGACCCACACATCGCAACCCAAAATCGGCTTGACGCCCTTCTTGCGCGCCCCCAGGTAAAATTTCACCAAGCCAAACAGGTTGGATAAATCAGTGAGCGCCAGCGCTGGCATACTGTCCTTGAGCGCGCGCGCAACGGCGTCGTCGAGGCGGACAATGCCGTCGCTGATGGAATATTCGGAATGCAGGCGGAGATGGATGAATTGCGGATCGGACATGGCGGCGATTTTACCCGGTTGCGGCGGGGTATAATACCGGCCATTACTCAACCCTGTCTAAGCCCTTGAATCGCTGAATATGTCTTCTATCCTCAACATCGCCGCCTACCGTTTTGTCGCCCTCGACGAGCTGCCGGAACTGCGTGAAATTTTTCGTGAGCGCAGCCGCGCGCATGGCCTCAAAGGCACTATTTTGCTCACACCAGAAGGCATTAACTTGTTCCTTGCGGGTGTGGGAAGCGAGCTGGAAAGCTTCATAAACTGGTTAATCAGCGACGCGCGTTTTGCCGATATTGAAATCAAGCGCAGCTGGTCGGACGAAGTGCCATTCAACCGCATGCTGGTCAAGCTGAAAAAGGAAATCATCACTTTCCACCAGCCCGATTTTGAACGCACCGCCCACCCTGCCCCGCAGTTACCTGCCAGCGAACTGAAGAAATGGTACGACGAAGGCCGTGAATTCATCATCGTCGATACGCGCAACGACTTTGAATACCGCGTCGGCAGTTTCAAGAATGCACTCAATCTGCAATTGCACAGTTTCGGTGACTTTGCCGCCGCCAGCGAGCGCCTGAAGGACTACCGCGACATTCCCATCGTCACCTTCTGCACCGGCGGCATCCGCTGCGAAAAAGCCGCGCCGTTCATGGCCGGGCAAGGTTTCAACCAGGTGTATCAGCTGCAAGGCGGTATCCTGAAATACTTCGAGGAATGCGGCGCAGAACACTACGACGGCGAATGCTTCGTGTTCGATAAACGTGTCGCGCTCGACGGCGCATTACAGCCTACCGCCACCAACATCTGCTTCGCCTGCCGCACCGTGCTGACCCCAGCCGAACAGGAATCAGCCGATTACGTGCTCGGCGTGTCCTGCCCGCATTGCATTGGGAAGCAGGCCGCGGCGTGATCTGTTTAAGCCGAGATACCTGAATAGCGGGTCACGACTTCGCCGGTCTATTCAAGGCGTCCCGAATACGTCCTAGCGCCGCCATGATGACGTGGCGCGGCGAGGCGAGATTTAGGCGCATGAAGCCGCTGCCGCCCTGGCCGAACACCTGGCCTGGATTCATGCCGACTTGGGCCTGCTGGACAAAAAAGGTGCGCAACTGCGCGTCAGTCATCCCCAGTTCGCGGCAATCCAGCCACAACAGATAGGTGCCTTGTGCTGGGATAGGACGAATGCCGGACAGATGCTCGGCGCAATACGCCACGACGTCATCGTGAGTGGTCTTGAGATAGCCCATCAGCGCATCCAGCCAGGGCGCGCCGCTATGGTAAGCGGCCTCGAATGCGACCAGGCTGAACGGATTGCTGGCGCTGACGTGCAGGCTGTTAAAGACCTGTTGCACGGCGTGCCGTAATTCAGGCTCAGGCGCAATCAGGCAGGATAAACCAAGGCCCGGGATGTTGAATGTTTTGCTCGGTGCGACCGCCGTGATAACCCGATCCGTCGCCTCTGCGAGCGTCGCCAGCGGGGTATGGCTTTGCCCGCTATACACCAGATCAGCGTGAATTTCATCGGATAGAACGACGACATCGTAACGCCGGGCGATGGCCAGCAATTGAACCAGCTCATCGCGTTGCCAGACGCGCCCCACCGGATTATGCGGCGAACACAATAAGAGCAATTTCGCCCCGTTGGCAGCGCATTGCTCGAAATGATCAAAATCAAAACGGTAGTGCACATCATCCAGCTTAAGGGGATTCTCGATCAGCCGTCGGCCGGTATCAGTCACCGCGCTGAAAAACGGAAAGTACACCGGCGGCTGTACGATGATGCCCTCGCCGGTAGCTGCGAAAGCCTGTACAGCAGCGTACAGCGTCGGCACCACGCCAGGACACATCACGATCCATTCGCGCTCGATGCGCCAGCCGTGACGCTGCTGCATCCAATCAATCACCGCTTCATACGCGCTGTCGGGATACAGCGTGTAACCATACACCGGGTGCGCGGCGCGGGCAGCCAGTGCGGCCGTGACAGCAGGCGGCGCAGCGAAATCCATGTCGGCCACCCACAATGGCGTCACATCCGTGGTGCCGA
>DMQT01000201.1:4878-5455 GCA_003455595.1 Betaproteobacteria bacterium | reverse complement strand
GTCACGTCCGCGGTGCCGAAATACCCGGCACGGCCATCAAATTTAACGCTGGCGGTGCCGTTGCGCTCGATCTCCTGGTCGAAATCGAAGCTCAAGCGATGCGTTCCCACAGGCTGACTTCCGACAGCGTGTGCTGGAACTTGCGTCGCGTTTCGCGAATCACGAAAGGCACATCCTGCGGCGCTTGCATCAACCGGAAGTGCCCGCCCAGAATGGCTTTCAGGCCATCCAGCGTGGTGAAATTTTCGCCATCTTTCTTGTAGCCGCCGACCCAGTCCTCGCGCCGCGTATGTTCCTCCAGCCATGTGTAGGGCGAGGCAATCAGCAGCACGCCGCCGAGATTGAGGCGCTCGTGTACGGTGCTGAGGAACTGTACCGGGTTGTATAAACGATCAATCAAATTCGCCGCCAGAATAAGATCAAAACCACTGAGCACCGGCTTGAGATTGCATGCATCGCCCTGCATGAAATCGACTTTGCCGCGCGTGGCGTCCAGTTGCATATCGGCAAGACGGCGGGTTTTGTACGACACCAGTTCGCCCTCGTCCACCAGGGTGTAGCGCACCGCGCCCTGTTC
>DMQT01000201.1:0-4774 GCA_003455595.1 Betaproteobacteria bacterium | reverse complement strand
CCGTAATATTCATCGCCGTAGTGAAATTCTGCGTATTCGGACAATTGCTTGTCGCTTTCGTAATACACATTGGGCGCTGTAACGGCGCTATCGCTCACGACGTAACGGAATCCGGCGTGCTGAAAAAAGTGGCGGCGAAACGCATAGCGTGCCGAGCGTAGCGATTCGTTGCCGCACGCAATCCACGAGCCACCTTTGGTCAGGTTGTGACGACCATCAAACGTCGGCGTGGTGAAATCATCGTATATCGGATGGACTTCAAAGCCCTCAAACGGATAAATCGGCGTTTCCGTCCATTGCCACACATTCCCCACCACGTCATACACATCGCCGTGGGCAAAGCGGTTGACCGGGCACGCCGAGGCGTAATGGTCAAGGTGCAGATTGGCGTGTGCCGCCTCGGTCAACGGCACTTCACTGACACCGGCCGCATCGTAGAGTCGATACCACTCATCCTCGCTCGGAAGGCGCACGCTGACGCCGTCGTGTTCGGATTTCCACTGACAGAAGGCTTTGGCTTCGTGGTAATTCACTTCAACCGGCCAGTCCCATGGCATAGTCACCACTTCGGTCAGCAGGCGCAACTGCCAGCCGCTGTCCGCTTGCAGCCAGAATGTCGGTTGCCGGGCATGGGCGAAGTTTCTCCATGACAATCCTTCGGTCTGCCAATAAGCGTCGTTCGCATACCCACCCGCCTCGACAAAGCCGAGAAACTCCTGATTGCTGACCAGAAACTGGCTGGTCTGAAATGCGGCCACGCTTGCTTCGTGCGCGCCGTATTCGTTATCCCAGCCATAACGCGGATCAGCACGGTCTTTACCCAGTTGGGTCATGCCTGCTGCAATTGTCACCAGCGCATTGGCAGGCGCCGCACCCGATTCACGGCACGGCTGCCAGGCAGCGTGTGGCTGCACATACTGCAAAGCGTGCTGGCGGATCAGCACCGAGGACGTTTCAAGATGAATACGCTCGTGTTCGATACCCATGATAATCGCCCACCACGGGTGATCCCAGTGGATCGGCAAAGTCAGTGGCGCGGTGCGAATAAGCGTGTCGATCACTTTGCGCACGGCATCGCGATACACCATGAGATCGGCCACCGTGGGCCAGTCATAATGCGCATCAGACAAATCATCCCAGCTCATTTCATCGACACCCACGGAGAATATCGATTCAAACTTGGGGTTGACGCGTTCCGTCACCAGCCCGGCCAGAATCAGCTTGTTGATGAAAAACGTGGCGGTATGGCCAAGATAAAAAATCAGCGGATGACGCAGCGTAATCGGCTTTTTGTAGTACGCTTCATCGCTGGCGAGCGTTTCAAACAGCGCCTCGTAGCGGCTGAACGTGGCGTAGAAATAATCACGTAGCGCAACGCGCATACGCTCTGGATCAGACTCATCAAGGCGTGGACTGCGCTGAAACAGACTGCGGGGCATTTGATCCAATTTTTGTTCTCGCTCTAAACCAGGGTCATAAAGGTAACGCGTAGGTAGCGTACAGACAAGACCATGCCGAAAAAATTCAGGCCTCTGTGCGGCATCGCACAAATATCGCTGCCAAAAAAGACTATGCTTGAATTAAGCTGGCAGTCAGGGCATTCAACACCGGTAATGCGGGGCTTGCCATACCAGGATGAGTAACCTGATTGCAGTTGTCATTTTTTTAACCGAAAGGGGAAATACACATGCGTACACCTAGATCACTTGAATCCGATTTTGCCGATATGTCAAAAGATCAACTTATCGCGGATCTGAAAGTCGTCGTCAACGACGCTGAAGCACTAATCAAAGCCACCGCGAATCAAGGCGGCGAAGCGCTCGCAGCAGTACGCGCCAAGGCAGAAGAATCGCTGGCCATTGCCAAGGACAAGCTGGCAGATACGCAAGCAGCACTATTGGAGCGTTCCAAGGCCGCAGCTCGCGCAACAGATGATTACGTGCATGAGAATCCATGGCGCTCAGTTGGTGTGGCGGCCGGTATCGGCTTGGTAGTGGGCCTGCTAATCGGTCGTCGTTAAACAGCGCGATGGCTGAGGACCACAGTGCACCGCGTAGCGGGCTTTTTGAATCGCTCAGAAACCTGGCAACCGGACTGGTTGCGATTGCGCACACGCGCCTGGAGTTAATTTCCACAGACGTCGAGGTGGCGTTTGCCCAGCTGCTAAAGCTGGTGGTGTGGGTGCTGGTGGCGCTGTTTTGCCTTGGACTGGCAGTGCTGTTGTTGGTATTGCTTGTTGTAGCGGCGTTTTGGGACAGTTCCCGTATGTTGGTGCTGCTGGGTCTGGCAGGCTTTTTCTTGCTGGCCGGTGTTGGCATGGTTACCTATGCTGCACGTAAACTCAGAACCCAACCCAGACTGTTTGCTGCGAGCTTGGGCGAGTTGCGCAAGGATTATCAACAACTGGAGCCTAAAGAATGAGCAAAAAATCGCTTGATCTCACCACCCACCGCCAGCAGTTGTTGCTGTTGATCCAGGCGCAACGCAATCAGTTCGAGCACGATGCAAGCATATTGCATGCGCCATTAAACCTGGCCGACAAGGGCTTGTCGGTCGTGCGCTATTTGTATCACCACCCGGTTCTCACGATCGGCAGCACGCTGTTGCTCGCCACCAGACGCCCGCGTGGCATGGGCAAATGGTTGCGACGTGGCTGGATGGTATGGCAAGTAGCACGCGGCTTACGCAAATCGCAATCCGCCTCACATCCCCAGCTTTAGCGGTTACGCCCGCCGCTGCGATGCAGTGGCGGGCCCCCGCGTGCAGCAGCAGGCTTGGCAGGGGGACGCGCATTCCCGCCCGCGCCGGCTGGCTTACCTGCGCCTCCCCTGCCCTGACCGCCGCTACGTGGCTGATTGCCGCGCTGGTTGCCGTTCAGAATCGGCTCGGCCTTGATGCGTGGGTCAGGCTCGAAGCCCGGCAGAATGACAGCAGGCATTTGTGTTTTGGTCAGGCGCTCGATGGCCGACAGCAGTTTGTCCTCGTCCACACACACCAGTGAGGTTGCCTCGCCTTCGCTACCGGCACGACCGGTACGGCCGATACGGTGTACATAATCCTCGGCCACGTTCGGCAATTCAAAGTTAACCACGTGCGGCAGTTCACTGATGTCGATACCGCGAGCTGCAATGTCGGTCGCGACCAGCACTTGCAGACTGCCGTCCTTGAACTCCTTCAGCGCACGGGTACGCGCCGCCTGGCTCTTGTTGCCGTGGATCGCCATGGACTTGATGCCGTCCTTGTCGAGCTGCTCGGCCAGGCGGTTGGCGGCGTGTTTGGTACGGGTAAACACCAACACCTGAAACCAGTTATTGTCTTTGATCAGATGCGTCAGCAGCTCGCGCTTGCGCTCGCGGTCAACCGCGTAAACCTTTTGTGAAATGAGTTCGGCGGTCTGGTTGCGACGCGCCACTTCGATCATCGCCGGGTTGTTCAGCAGGCTATCTGCCAGCGTTTTGATCTCGTCCGAGAAAGTCGCGGAAAACAGCAGCGTCTGACGCTGTTTTGGAATCAACGCCATGATTTTCTTGATGTCGCGAATAAATCCCATGTCGAGCATGCGGTCGGCTTCGTCCAGCACCAGAATTTCGACTTTGGACAAATCCACCGTCCGTTGCTGCGCATGATCAAGCAGGCGGCCCGGAGTGGCGACGAGAATATCGACGCGGCCACGCAGCTTGGTGATTTGTGGATTAATGTTGACGCCGCCGAACATCATCATCGAGTTCAACTTCACATATTTGCCGTATTCACGCACGCTTTCTTCCACCTGCGCGGCAAGTTCGCGCGTCGGGGTCAGAATCAGCGCACGAATCGGTGTACGGCCTTCAGTGGGGCTTTTAGCCGCCTTGTCGGCCAGGCGGTGCAAAATAGGCAACACAAAACCGGCAGTCTTGCCGGTGCCGGTCTGCGCGCCGGCCAGCAGGTCGCCGCCGGACAGCACGGCAGGAATGGCTTGTAATTGAATTGGGGTGGGGACGGTATAACCGCGCTCGGTAACGGCACGGACGAGTTCTTCGGACAAGCCGAGGGATGCGAATGACATAAATTTCCTGAGGAACAGATCGGCCTGTCGCTGTATTTACAGCGCCAGTCTAGGGCAGGCGGATAAGGTATTGAGAGCCGGAAAGGCAGCGGGATCGAGACTGTAGCAAACACCGCAGCTGTGGAGTTTAACAGAGCCTGGGTATTTGCGCGCTGGTTTGCAGTTATCGCTGTTTATCCGCCGCGGGCAAGCGCACGATATAACCGCCTTTATCGGCGCGGGTTAGCGCAAGCAAGCCATGCTGCTGCGCGTCCTCCAGCAAGTCGCTAAACGTGCGATAGCCATAATACGACTCGTTGAAGTCGGGTTTGCGCCGCTTCATGGTCTGTTTGACCATCGAAGCCCACATTTTTTCTTCCTCGCCGCGCTCGGCCAACAAGGCTTCGACAGTTTCGACCACGAGATCGAACGCTTCCTGCTGCTTGTCGTTTTCATTCTTTGGCGCGGGTTTCTTTGCCGTGTCATTGGCGGATTTGTCGGGGGCTTTCCGCACCGCACGTTTCTTCTGCGCTTCCTGTTCGCGCACCAGATCGTCGTAGAAAATGAATTCGTCGCAGTTGGCGATAAGCAGGTCGGAGGTGGAGTTCTTGACCCCTACGCCGATCACCAGCTTGTTGTTCTCGCGCAGCTTGGACACCAGCGGCGAGAAATCCGAATCGCCGCTGATGATGACAAAGGTATCCACATGCGACTTGGTATAACAGAGGTCCAGCGCGTCCACCACCATGC
>DMQT01000206.1:2837-3187 GCA_003455595.1 Betaproteobacteria bacterium | reverse complement strand
GCTCTGCCTGATCCTGTGTTTTAGCGATACAAATAACGGCTTTTGACATGATTGTTTCCTTTAAAAAATTTATTTAATTGGTGCCTGATTGTTCAGATTTTCAGCGTCCTGTATTGCTTTACAAGTGCGGTTATTTTGTCTGGTTAATTTCTGTTTTTAACCTGGATTAACAGCTTAACTGCGCCATTTATGGTAATGATATTATATTTTTTATATTCATCTAAAAGTCTTTCTGCATGACAGACTTTCGAATCGCCTGGGTGATGTCCAGGTCGGATTTTTTGTCCGACTGATCCAGCGGGGTTAATGCCCGTTTAAGCCGATCGCGTTGATTGATCCCTGTATTGTCT
>DMQT01000206.1:409-2691 GCA_003455595.1 Betaproteobacteria bacterium | reverse complement strand
TCCCTGTATTGTCTGCAACAGCGTGGTCAGCTGCCTGGGCCAGAAACGGCGCCAGCATTAAACAAGCAGTAAGAAATATTTGTTTCTTCATGAGACAGCCCTCGTATTGTCGTTAAGCAATCGTTTCTGTTCAGCGCAAGCCATTCACACAGATATAATGACGTGGCACTAAACAGGTACAGACACGATAGGCGTTGCCAATTTTGACGTCTGTGCGACAACGTACAAAGTGGCGCTTGATGCAGGCGCTACCCGAATACTCGGGTGCGAGTATTGGCGTTGCTGGCTGCGGGGCAGGCAGCCAGCTTGGGATTTGCTTATTCGCCGAGGAGTTCGGCCACAGGATGTAATTGCTCGATGTGTTGCGACACGACCCGCACGATGACGATGATGGGGATGCTGAGCAGCATGCCCCACACGCCCCATAGCCAGGTCCAGAACAGCAGTGAAATAAACACCGCTGCGGTATTCATCTTGGCAAATCGGCCGGTCATCCAGGTGGTGACCAGAGTACCGATGAGAGTGGCGATGAGCAGCGATGCACCGGCTACTGTCAGCGCCGGCGACACCTGATCGAACTGGATGAAGGCGGCCATGCCGGTGATGGCGGCGGTGATGGCGGGGCCGAAATACGGAATGATGTGCAGCACACTCGCCGCGACGGCCCAGGCACCCGCATTTTCCAATCCCAGCCAACTGAATGCTGCCCAGGTCAGCATGCCCACCATGGCATTGGTAATCAACAGCATGAACATGTAATTCTGGATCGATCTGTTGATGTCATCCAGAATGTGCACCGTAATTTTCCTTCTGGCCAACGTTGGCCCCGCCAGACGCACCAGCTTGCGCTTGAAAGTATCGCCAGACAGCAGTAGAAAGTAGGTCAGAAATGCCACCATGATGGCTTGGCCGAGGAACGCCATGACGCCTGCCCAGCTCGTCCATAACAAGGTGCTGAGTTTGAATGCGGGCGGCGTCACCACTATATAGGTCGGCGCACGTCTGCCCGCCTCGGGTGTGGCGGCAACCTGGTTGGTTACTTTCTCAAGCGCGCTCGCCGCATTCTGGACTTTTTGCATAGCGCCGGGCTGTCCCTTACGCCAATGGCTGACTACCGACGACAGCTTATTGGTGGCCTTGGGCAGTTCATCGACGATGGTTTGTAGCTCCCCACGCAAGGCATAGCTGCACAACACGATCGTACTCACCACTGCCAGCATCACCAGGGTGGCACCAATCAGGCGTGGCACCTTGATGTATTCCAGCCAGGCCACCAAGGGATTCAGGGTGTAGGCAAACAAAATGCCGAGCAACAGCGAAATCACGAACGATTGCGCCCAACTCAGCGCAAATACGAGTGCCAGCGTGGCAAGCAGGGTCAGCACGACGTTGTGGGTGGCGATGGTTTCGTGGGTGGGCGGCAGCGTCAGCTTGTCGGGTTCGACAGCAACAATCACGGCTTCTGCTGGGACGGTCTGGTTCGATTGAGGCGCTGTTTCCATGAATGGCGTATCCGCGAAGGTGATGAATTTACAGGGCAAACATTAGCGTGTGATGACGGTAGAGGCGTAGGTTTACTTGCCCAGCGACCAAAACATCGCGATCACCGCAAAAGCCATGACGCTCGTGCCGGCCCAGCCCAACAGCTTCAGTCTGAACGTAATGACGAATTGCCCCATGATATCTGAGCGTGCCGCCATCAGCATCATCACCGCCATAATCGGCACTGATATGACGCCATTGATGACGGCACTCCAGTACAGTGCTTTGATGGGGTCGATGGGTGTAAAACTGATGCCGATGCCGATCAAGGTCGAGATGACGATGATGCCATAGAAGCCTTTTGCCTCACTGGGCTTTAATTCCAGGCTATTGCGCCAATGCAATGCACCGGCCATCGCATAAGCAGCAGAGCCGGCCAATACTGGAATGGCGAGCAGTCCGGTACCGATGATGCCCGCGCTAAACAACCAGAACGCAAAGTCGCCCGCAATCGGACGCAGTGCGGATGCTGCTTGTGCCGATGTCTGAATGTCGGTGACGCCGTGCAGATGCAGCGTGGCCGCTGTCGTCAAAATAATAAAGAATGCGACCAGATTGGAAAAACCCATGCCGATATATGTATCGAGCTTGATACGGCGAAAGCTGGCGTTTGCCTGTTTTGGCGCATCCTTCAACGCGCTTGCCTGTGCACTGGCCTGCAATTCCTCTACCTCTTGTGAAGCCTGCCAGAAAAACAGGTAGGGACTAATGGTGGTGCCGAACACGGCAACCACAGTGGT
>DMQT01000206.1:0-278 GCA_003455595.1 Betaproteobacteria bacterium | reverse complement strand
GTGGCGACGTAGGCGAGCAAGGCGAGGGTAAGCCATTTCAGCAGCCGCACGTAACGGTTATACGGAATAAATAATTGCAGCAACAGCGATACCATGCCGAAGCCAACGGCATACCAGTGGCTGGGACCGCCGACCATCAATTTCAAGGCCTCCCCCATGGCGGCTACATCGGCCGCAATATTGATTGTATTGGCAACCAATAGCAGTCCGACGATGGCGTATAGCAGCTTTGCGGGATAGTGTTGGCGAATATTGGTGGCAAGCCCGTGTCCACTGAC
>DMQT01000197.1 GCA_003455595.1 Betaproteobacteria bacterium | reverse complement strand
GGCACGTCGACGCCGACTTCAATCACCGTGGTAGCGACCAGCAGCTGCAGCTGGTTGTGCTGAAACGCGCTCATCGCTGCGGCCTTGTCGCGCGCGTGCATGCGCCCGTGCACCAGGCCCACGGACAATTCAGGCAGCGCGGCAGTGAGCGCGGCGTGGGTGTCGAGCGCGGTTTGCAACTGCACCTTTTCCGATTCCTCGATCAGCGGACACACCCAGTACGCCTGGGTGCCGTCACGACAGCGCTCGCGCAGCAGTTCGATGACCTGGTCGCGGCGGCTATCGGCGAGCAGTTTGGTGACGATGGGCGTGCGCCCGGGCGGCAGCGCATCGATGACCGATACATCGAGGTCGGCGTAATAGCTCATCGACAGGGTGCGCGGGATCGGAGTGGCGCTCATCATCAACTGGTGCGGCTGGCCGCCCTTCTGGCGCAAGGCCAGGCGCTGCGCCACGCCAAAGCGATGCTGCTCGTCGATGATGGCGAGGCCGAGCCGGGCAAATTCGACCTGTTCCTGAAACAGCGCGTGCGTACCCGCTGCCAGCCAGGCTGCGCCGCTGGCGAGTTTGGCGCAGGCGGCGAGCTTGTCTTTTTTCGACAGACTGCCCGCCAGCCACACCACTTCGATACCGAGCGGCGCAAACCAGTGCCGCAGTTTGTGGAAATGCTGTTCGGCCAGAATTTCAGTCGGGGCCATGAACGCCGCCTGATACCCGTGGCCGATGGCCTGCGCGGCGGCGAGTGCGGCAACCACGGTTTTGCCGCTGCCGACATCGCCTTGCAGCAGGCGCTGCATCGGGTGGCACTGCGCCAGATCGGTGTGGATTTCCGCCCAGCAATGCTGTTGCGCAGCGGTCAGGCTGAACGGCAGCGCCGCCAGCAAGTGTTGTGTCAACTCAACCTGACCGGGCATGGCCGGGGCGTCCTGGCTGCGCCGTGCATTGCGTGCCAGGCGCAGCGATAACTGCTGTGCCAGCAGCTCGTCGAATTTGATGCGGCGCCAGGCCGGATGGGTGCGGGATTCGAGCTGGCTGGCGGGAACGTCGGGCGTGGGGTGGTGCAGGGTGTGCACGCTGTGGGCGAAGTCGGGCAAGCGATAGCGTTGGAGCAGGGGCGCTGGCAGCGTGTCGCTCAAATCCGCCTGCGCCAGTGCGGCGCTAATCTGCTTGCGCAGCAGATTTTGTGCAATGCCCGCGGCGGACGGATAAATCGGCGTGAGGCTGTCCGGCAGCGGCGCTTCAGAAGTCACCACGCGGTAGCGTGGGTGCACCATTTCCATGCCCCAGAAGCCGCCGCGCACTTCGCCCAGCGCGCGGATGGTATTGCCCACCGCCAACTGCTTAGCCTGGCTGCCGTAAAAATTCAGAAAGCGCAGGTTGAGCTCGCCGCTGTTGTCGGCAACTTTTGCCACCAGCGCCCGGCGCGGCTTGTATGACACATCGCATTGCATGACTTCGCCCTGCACCTGCACGGCGCGACCGGGCAGTGCGTCGGCTATCGCGGTGAGACGGGTTTCGTCCTCGTAGCGCAGCGGCAGATGCAGGATGAGATCAGCAGGAGTGAACAGCCCGAGCTTGGCATACGCGGCGGGCAGGGCACTATCGGCTGCGGGCGCAGCTTTGCGCCGGGCGGGTTTGGGGGTGTCCGCCATGCGCGTTGCGATGCGAGCCTTAACCCAGCACCATCACGCCGTCGGCTTCGACTTCGGCACCGCGCGGCAACGCCGCCACGCCGACGGCGGCGCGCGCCGGATACGGTGCGGTGAAGTATTCGGCCATGATTTCGTTGACCTTGGCAAAGTGGCCGAGGTCGATCAGGAAGACGTTGAGCTTGACCACGTCGCCCAGCGTGCCGCCTGCCGCTGTGGCCACGGCTTGCAGATTCTGGAACACGCGGTGGATTTGCGCGCTGATGCCGTCCACCAGCTGCATGCTGGCGGGGTCGAGGCCGATCTGGCCGGACAGGTAAACGGTATCGCCGACTTTGACCGCTTGTGAATAGGTGCCGATGGCGGTCGGGGCGGCGTCGGTGCTGATGATGTGCTTGCTCATGCTGAATTCCTGAAAGTGATTATTGCGTTTGTGCGCGGCCATCCTTGCGGTTTTTGACACGCATGATGCGCACCACTTCGGGCAGCCGACGCAGCGCGCGCATGATACGCGCGAGGTGCATACGCTGCTCGACCTGGAGCGTGAAGAAAATGGTGGTGTACTGGCTGCCGTCTTCCTCTTCCATCGCCACGTTGTCGATGTTGGAGCCTTCATCGGCAATCGCCGCCGCCAGTTTGGCGAGCACGCCGCGCTGGTTCAGCACGATGAGTTTGATGTTCACATCGAACATCTTGGTCAGCCCCGGCTCCCATTCCACGTCCAGCCATTTGTCCGGGTCGTCGCGGTAATGCCTGATCGACGGGCAATCGTGGGTGTGAATCACCAGCCCCTGGTCGGATTTGATGAAGCCGATGATCGGGTCGCCCGGAATCGGGTGGCAACATTTGGCCAGCTGCACTGCCACGCCTTCGGAGCCGCGTATCGCAATCGCACCGTGCGGCTGCAGCACCTGCTGGCCGCTTTCCTGTGCCAGCAACTGGCGCGCGACCACCACATTGAGGCGTTTGCCCAGGCCAATGTCGGTGAGCACTTCCTCGCGCGTCTTGCCGGTTTCCTTGAACAGCCGCTCCCAGCACTTTTTCTGCACCTTGGCCGGATCGCCACCCAGCGCGCGCAGCGCCTGATCCAGCAGGCGGCCACCGAGCTGGGCCGATTCTTCGGCATGCAGGGTGCGCAGGTAATGGCGGATGTGGGCGCGCGCCTTGCCCGATACGACAAAGTTGATCCACGCTGGATTCGGGCTGGCGTTGGGCGAAGTAAGCACTTCCACCTGGTCGCCGTTGCGCAGCTGGGTACGCATCGGCATCAGTTCGCCGTTGACCTTGACCGCGCTGCAATGGTTGCCGACGTCGGTGTGCACTGCATAAGCAAAGTCCACCGCTGTAGCACCGCGCGGCAGCGACAGGATTTTGCCTTTGGGGGTGAACACGTAGACCTCGTCGGGGAACAAATCGACCTTGATATGCTCCAGGAATTCGGCTGAATCGCCGCCGCCTTCCTGGATTTCCAGCAGCGATTGCAGCCACTGGTGGGTTTTTTGCTGCACTTCGTTAATGCCGGTATCACTGCTCTTGTACAACCAGTGCGACGCTACCCCGGCTTCGGCCAGCTTATGCATTTCCTGGGTGCGAATCTGGATCTCGATCGGCGTACCAAACGGACCGAATAACGTGGTGTGCAACGATTGATAGCCGTTGGCCTTGGGGATCGCCAGATAATCCTTGAACTTGCCCGGAATCGGCTTGTACAGACCGTGCATGGCACCGAGTGCAAGGTAACACGAGGGGATATCGTCGACCAGCACGCGAAAGCCGTAAATGTCGAACACTTCGGAAAACGCCAGTGATTTTTCCTGCATCTTTTTGTAGATGCTGAACAGGTGCTTTTCGCGCCCGCTCACCGTGGCATGGATGTTGGCCGCAATGAGCTTGTCCTGGATCGCGATCCGCACCTTTTCCACTACTTCCTTGCGGTTGCCGCGCGCGGTTCTGACCGCTTTGTCCAGCACTTTGTAACGGTTCGGATGCAGATTCTGGAAGCACAGGTCTTCCAGTTCCTGATAAATGCTGTTGAGGCCGAGGCGGTTGGCGATGGGCGCGTAGATATCCAGCGTTTCCTGCGCGATGCGGTGGCGTTTTTCTTCCGCCATCGAGCTCAGCGTGCGCATATTGTGCAGGCGGTCGGCCAGCTTGATGAGAATAACGCGCACATCGCGCGCCATTGCCAGCAGCATCTTGCGGAAGTTTTCCGCCTGCGCGTGCGCTTCGGTCTGGAATTCCAGCTTGTCGAGCTTGGATACGCCATCCACCAAGTCGGCCACCGACTTGCCAAACAGTTCGCCGATTTGGGTCTTGGTGGTGGGCGTGTCTTCGACCACGTCGTGCAGCAGCGCCGCCATCAGCGCCTGCGGATCAAGGTGCCACTGCGCGAGAATGCCGGTAACGGCAATCGGGTGATGAATATAGGCTTCGCCGCTTTTGCGGAATTGACCGCTGTGTGCCTGACGACTGAACTCGAACGCGCGCCTTACCTGTTCCGCATCTTCCGGCTTGAGGTAAGCGAGCTCGCTGAGGATTTCGTCAATTTCGGGCATGTCACGCCGTTAAATTTCAGGCGCGACCGCGGTTGAGAATTTCCAGGCCGACTTTACCCGCAGCGATTTCTTTCAGGGCCAGCACGGTGCACTTGTCGCGCCCGCCTTCGACCAGCGGCGTGTGGCCGAGTGACAATTGACGTGCGCGAACGGTAGCGACCAGGGTCAATTCAAAACGGTTGGTGATGCGGTCGATGCAATCGTCAATGGTAATACGGGCCATGGTGTGGTTTCCTCAGGAGTTGAAGTGGGTGAACAGCAGCGCATGTCGCGCCAGTTGGCGCGCTGCGGTCAGGCGTTGAGCGCGGAACACAGCGCTCAAATCCTCGACTGCGACGCTGAAATCATCGTTGATAATAACATAGTCAAACTCGCCCACATGGCTGATATCCTCGCGTGCAGCGGCCATGCGGCGTTCGATGACATCGCTGCTGTCCTGGCCGCGTCCGGTCAGACGCTGGTGCAGCACGTCCAGCGTTGGCGGCACGATGAACACGCCGATGGCCTGTGGGAACAAGCGCCGCACCTGCGCCGCACCCTGCCAGTCGATTTCCAGCAAGATGTCATCGCCCGCCGCCATTGCACTGCGTATCCACTGCTCGGAGGTGCCGTAAAAATTGCCATACACCTCGGCATGTTCAAGAAACTC
>DMQT01000319.1:2826-3814 GCA_003455595.1 Betaproteobacteria bacterium | reverse complement strand
ATGCCATCAATTCATCCAATGCTGCCATTTGATTCTCCTTCCTCAGCCGGGTTGAACAACTCAGCGTCAGCCGACACCAGCATGGCCTGAATGAGCTGATTGAATGAGGTGTGCCCTGCCTGCGCTACGCACACGCTGTCGCGAACAGAGACAATCGCCTTGTCAGGCCCCCACATCATCCAGGCGCAACTGCTATTCCAGCCGGATTGACCTGCCATGCGCCCCAGCAGACGCCCCTGCATTTCCATGATCAGCGTAATCGCCGAACATAAGTTCACCAGGCCGACTGCTTCAGCTTCAGGCAAGCCGCCTTCAAACTCTTCCAGCAACCCTTTTCTGGAGTACATCCCGGCAGCAACAACGCCGGGCAATTCCATCAGTTCAGATGTTCTTGACATAACACCCTCGCAAAAAAATCATTTCGAGCCTTCAAGTCGGCAATTCACCCCTATTGGGTGGGTGAATTGCAACCAACTATTTCATTCCGCCAGCCGATTTCATGTGATTCATGTGCATTTTGTCGAACGTGCTTTTTTGTTCAGGCGTGAGCGTTGCATAGAAGGTTTTCACCGCATCTGCCATGGTCGCCATCATTTGCGCACGGTCTTTCATCATGCCTGACATCATCTCCATCCGATCAGGTGTAGCCATGGGCATGTCTGGCCGATCCATTTTCATCTTGTCACGCATCGCCGTCATGTTTTTGGCCTGTGCGTTAACCTCATCTGAAAATGTCTGCCAGGCAGGTTCTTGATCTTTGGTGAGCTTGAGTTCAGATTTCAATTCAGCCAGATGTTTGTGGGCAGTTGCCGCAGGGTCCATCATCTTGCCGTGCATCATGCCCATGCCATCGCAATCCATGCCAGCGTGGCCCTTCATCGCGCCATCATGTTGCGCCGCTGTTGCAACGCCGACCGCAAACACTGAAGCAATCAGACCCAGCGAAATTTTTGTGTGCAGTTTCATACGATTCCTTTCGATAATTAAG
>DMQT01000319.1:331-2735 GCA_003455595.1 Betaproteobacteria bacterium | reverse complement strand
GCCAAAGGCACTCAACAGCCAAAGAATGACTGCAATAATCACCACCACATTCAGAATTTTCTTGATGGTGGCTTCCATAGGAATATAGGTGTTAATCAACCAAAGCACTACGCCGACAACCACCAGCACAATTACCAGATTAATCAGGGGCATTATTATTCTCCTCGTCTCTCGTTAAAACAGGCCGGATCAGATTACTGCCTGGTCGCGGCCGATGCGCTGCGGCCGAACCGCTGGCTGCAGCGTGCATCGATCGTGCTTACTTCAGACGCATGTCATTCTTGACTGCGCGCACACCTTCCACCTTGCGGGTTACTTCAACCGCTTTGTTGATATCAGCCTGCGAATTCACGAAACCACCCAGTTGCACGGTGCCCTTGAAGGTTTCCACGTTGATTTCAGTGGATTTAAGCGTGGGCTCCTTGAAAATGGCGGCTTTTACTTTGGTGGTAA
This sequence comes from Betaproteobacteria bacterium, assembly GCA_003455595.1. Classification (GTDB taxonomy): domain Bacteria; phylum Pseudomonadota; class Gammaproteobacteria; order Burkholderiales; family Sulfuriferulaceae; genus Sulfuriferula. The sequence continues at coordinate 2,282 of DMQT01000319.1, read as the reverse complement.
TGACGCTGTCATCAATGTAGCCGCCGGTGCCTTCCTGTTTACTGGTAGATGCGCAGCCCGCAGCAGACAGCAAGGCAACGCCCAGGAACAACGCGGTGAAGAATTTAGATATTTTCATGATAGATACTCCTGATTAATTTAAAAAAACAACCTGACTCACGCAGCCGTGATTGCGTGTCGTGAGCCAACATTTACCTTGCGGTAAATTCGACCGTGCAGCTTATATCCGTCCCAGCAACAGCAGGATCACCAGAATGATCAGCACCAGCCCCAAACCACCGCTCGGCCCGTAACCCCATCCCTTGCTGTGAGGCCAGGTGGGAAATGCGCCAATCAGCATCAGGATCACCACTACCAGTAATATTGTTCCTAACATTTTTTTCTCCTCAGGTTATTGAAGGTAGTACAACCCAGCACGGTCATGGATAACGCGGTATGGGCATGCACGCTTGCGCAATCAGCGCGGCTTGATATTGCCGTCTGCATCAGACAGGACAATCTCAACACGGCGATTCAATTGACGACCCGCCGCGTTGTTGTTGCTGGCAATCGCATAGGACTCACCGTAGCCTTTGGTGCTGATGCGATCACTCGTGATACCCAGATCCAGCAGAGCCGTACTCACTGCGTCGGCGCGCTGTTCAGACAACACCTGATTGCGTGCGGTGCTGCCGGTACTATCGGTAAAGCCTTCGATCTGCACCTTGCGGGTCGGATATTGTTTGAGGAAATCGGCCAGTTTCTGCACGTTGCGCATACCGCCTGATTTCAGCTGTGCCTTGTTGGTATCAAACAGCACATCGCCCAACGTAATCACCATGCCGCGCGGCGTTTTCTTGGCATGCAGCGCGTCCATCTCCGCCTGCATTGCCGCCAGGCTGGCTTTGTCCTGCTGTGAACTGGCTTGCGCGTCAGCGGCCTGCTGCCGGGCTAGATCGGCTTCGGCTGTTTTGGCATCAATGTTCTTCTGCTGTTGTTGCGCCATCGCGTCGGCAGTAGCCAGTTGGGCGTTTTTTTGATCAGCACTTTGTTGCGCCATCGTCGCTTGCTGTTTGGCTTGATCGGCTTCTGAGGTACGCGCCTGAAGCAACAACTTGTTGCGTTCTGCCGCCGCATTGCTTACTTCCAGTTCGGCATGCTTGCGTCGCGCGGTTTCCTGCGCGAGTGCCACTTTCTGTTTTGCCACATAGGCCAGGCTATCGACCACCTTGCCATCTTCTCGCGAACTTTGCGCCGCATTGGCACGGTTTAGCGCATCACTTGCTTCCTTGAGCTCTAGCGGTGCGAGCTTGACGACTTGCGGATTGGCTTGCGCATTGCTGTAATCAACACGGGCATCGGTCAGCGTGGTGCTTTGGGGTACCGTACCGCAACCGGCCAGNNAGCGCACGGCTTGCATCCTGCGAATCCCTGGCGGCTTTTTGCGCTTGGGCGGATTCGCTCTTGGCCTCAGCCAGACGTGCATCGGCTTGCGCTTCTTCAGCCAACTGCCTGGCCAACTCATAGTTTTCCTGCGCCATTGCCTTCTCGGCACGCGCCAGCTTGTCTTTTGCGGATTGCAGTTCGACCGGCGCAAACTCAGTGGTGCTCGCGCTGCTGGCATGTTCAACAGCAGCCCTGGAAACCGCCATTTGCGCCGTTGGCGCTGGCACGCTGGCACAGCCAGCCATTAACAGCACGCCGCCAGCCAGCAGGACCGGCACACCGCTGTTGCGCATCAGCTGCGACAACTGGAATCGGGAAGCTTTTTTCTTCATGATTTAAACCCCGGTAATTGAATTGCGAATGCAGTCCGGTGAAAATTTCAGGACTGTCTGATCGCAATTTAGAGGCCGCACCGGATGCCGTCTGTACGCTGTCACACATAATATTTTTTCCTGATACCCACCGGATAAATAGCTGGCGCTTGTGTGCGGTAGCGTCCAGACAGACGCCTGGACTCGTCTCAAGC
>DMQT01000319.1:0-199 GCA_003455595.1 Betaproteobacteria bacterium | reverse complement strand
TGGCGGGGTGTCTGCCGGATTGTTTTCACCTCAGGAGTAAGCTTGTGTCGCACACCCAGTCTGTTATCGCGCCGAATCGCTTGCTTGCCGCGCTGCCCGGCGCAGACCGGCAGCGCATGCTGGCGGGGTGCGAGGCCGTCGAGTTGGCGTTTGCCGAGCGCCTGACCGAACCCGGCGAGCTGATTCGCTACGTTTATTT
>DMQT01000158.1 GCA_003455595.1 Betaproteobacteria bacterium | reverse complement strand
CCGCGCGCCGACCAGTACGTGTCACGCATCTTCGGTGCGCGCAATTACATGGTGGTCGATCACGTCGAACGCTTGCCGGAGAAACTGCCGATTCTGTACGCCGGGCTTACACGCTAGCGCTGAACATCTGCAAGCGTGCGGCTTCGCTGATTGCCAGCACCGCCGGGTGGGTCAGCCGGCGCTCGGTGGAAATGGCATAAAACTGTTCGGTCACGGCTTCGGTGTGGCCGAGCAGAACGCTGTCCGCCTGGGTCTGAATCAATTCGGCAATCGTGCTGGGCACGGCGTAAATGCCCGCACCTTCCTTGCCGAAGGCGTTGAGCAGGGCACTGTCGTCGAATTCGCCGACGATGCGCGGCCTGATGCGCTGCGCGTCCAGCCAGCGCATCAGCTTGGGGCGCACCGCTGCGTCTTCACCCGGCAGCAGCAGTGGGGCGCCATCAAGTAATTGGGGAAAGTCACCATTGTGTTGTGCCGCCAGTGCTGGCGCCGCTAAAAAAGTGAGTCCACACTCACCCAGCATGTGGCTGAATCCACGTACGTTGAGACGTGATGGCATTGGGCGGTCGGCGATCACCAGATCAAGCCGGTGCACTGCCAGCTCGCCCAGCAGGCTGTCCAGCCGCCCCTCGCGGCACTGCAGACGCGGCTTTTCGTCGATGCGCATGGCGGGTTCCAGCAGTTGATACGCGACTGATTTGGCCACCATATCGGCAATGCCGACGCGGAACTGCATGCTGCGGCTGGCGGGTTGCTGGCGCAAGGCTTCCTGCAACTCCTCGCCCAGTACGAAAATCTCCTCGGCATAGCCCAATACCATTCGTCCCGCATCCGTCAGCTCCAGCGTGCGCCCGACGCGCCGAAACAGCTGGGTGGCGAGCGCTTCTTCCAATACGCCGAGCTGGCCGCTGATGGATTGCGGCGTCAAGTGCAGCCGCTCGGCGGCCTTGCTTACACCGCCGGATTTCGCGACGACCCAGAAATAATGCAGATGCTTGTAATTCAGCGCGCTCATAAATACTCCGTTTTTTCGAACATTCGTTAAATTATATTCGAATATTAAGTGTTGTTCCTGGGGTATACAGTGCAACAGTCATTCATTCCGTCAGGAGTACCCCGTCATGCAACCCATACAATCCATGCATTCCACTTCGGATCAGCTGGCTAATGGCGCCCAGGTCAGCGCGCTTGCGGCCAACAAGGTCATTCGCAACACCTATATGCTGTTGTCGGCGACGCTGTTATTTGCAGCGCTGACTGCGATGGTGTCGGTGGCGCTTAAATTGCCGCACCCTGGCATCATCATTACGCTGGTTGGCTATTTCGGCCTGCTGTTCCTCACTTCAAAATTCCGCGATAGCGCCGCTGGACTGGGTTTCGTGTTTGCGCTGACCGGCTTCATGGGCTACACGCTGGGACCCATCATCAGCCATTACCTCGGCCTGCCTAACGGCGGCCAAACGGTGGCAATGGCGATGGGTCTGACCGCTACGATTTTCCTCGGCCTGTCGGGCTATGCCCTGACCACGCGCAAGAATTTCAACTACATGGGTGGTTTCCTGATGGTGGGCATGATCGTCGGTATCGTAGCCAGTCTGGCTGCGGTGCTTTTTGAGCTGCCCGCCTTGTCGCTGGCAGTATCGGCGATTTTCGTACTGCTCATGTCAGGCATGATCCTGTATGAAACCAGCAACATCATTCATGGCGGCGAAACCAATTACATCATGGCCACGGTCGGTTTGTTTGTGACGATATTCAACCTGTTCACCAGCCTGATGCAGTTGCTGGGCTTCATGAACAGCGATGATTGATTCCCCGTTATTTTGGTGCGGCACAGATGAAATCCATTGAGCACTTCCTAGAAACGCTGATCTTCACCAGTCGCTGGTTGCTGGCGCCGCTGTATCTGGGGCTGGTGGCCGCGATCGTGATGTTGGTGTGGTACTTCGGCATCGAGTTCATGCACCTGATCCCGATGGTAACCAGTGGCGAAGGCAGTGTGGTAGTGGGGGTGTTGTCGCTGGTCGATCTGGTGCTGGTCGCTAATCTGTTGATCATCATCATATTTGCCGGTTACGAAAATTTCGTGTCCAAGATCAATGTGGGCAACCATGAAGATCGTCCAGACTGGATGGGACACGTGGATTTCGCTGATCTGAAAATGAAATTGATCGGGTCTATCATTGCCATTTCGGGTATCGAATTGCTCAAGGCGTTTATGGCAGCGGGCGTTTATACCAACGAACAGATGGCGTGGAAAGTGGGTATCCACCTGACCTTTGTGGTGACTGGCGTGATGTTCGCAGTGACCGATCGCCTGGGCGGTTCGAAAAAACACGGCGCCGGTGGCTGAGTCAGTTTGAATTCAAGGAGTTGACATGAAACGTATATTTTTATTTCTCGCCACCAATCTGGCGATTGTGCTGGTGTTGTCCGTCACCATGCGCATTTTGGGGGTGGAGCCTTATCTGACCGCTAATGGCCTGAATCTCACTTCATTGTTGATATTTGCAGCGGTGATGGGGATGGGCGGTTCGTTCATCTCACTGGCGATTTCAAAATGGATGGCGAAGCGTTCGGTGGGTGCGGTGGTGATCGAAAATCCGCGTACCCCGGCGGAAATCTGGTTGGTCGATACAGTACGGCGGCAGGCGCAACAGGCCGGTATCGGGATGCCGGAAGTGGCGGTTTTCGATTCCCCCGAAGTGAACGCTTTTGCCACCGGCATGAACAAGAACAATGCCCTGGTCGCGGTATCAACCGGCCTGCTGCAATCCATGAGCAAGGAAGAAGCCGAGGCCGTGCTGGGGCATGAAATCTCGCATGTGGCCAACGGCGACATGGTGACGCTGGCGCTGATTCAGGGTGTGGTGAATACCTTCGTCATGTTCCTGTCGCGCGTCATCGGCTATCTGGTGGATAAAGTGGTGTTCAAGACCGAGCGCGGTACCGGACCGGCATTTTTCGTCACCATGATCATTGCCGAGATGGTGCTGGGTGTACTGGCATCGATCATCGTCATGTGGTTCTCGCGCCAACGCGAGTTTCGCGCCGACAGCGGGGGCGCCAGCTTGGCCGGGCGGCAGAATATGATTGCTGCCTTGCAGCGTCTGCAACAAGTCCATGCGGGCCCGTTGCCGGAAAAACTGGCGGCGTTCGGCATCGCCGGGGGCGGTGGAGTGGAAGGCATCAAGCGCCTGTTCATGACCCATCCGCCGCTGGAAGAACGCATTGCAGCGCTCAAAGCTGCGCAGTGAGCTTGCGCACGCAGCTGGCGGCGCTGGCACGGGCGTTCAAGCGCGAACTCGCGGTTTATCGTTGCGCCCTGGCTGATCCGCGCACGCCGCTGGCCGCCCGCCTGCTACTCGGCGCGGCGGTTGGCTATGCGTTACTGCCGTTCGATCTGATTCCGGATTTTTTGCCCGTCATCGGTCAGCTCGATGACCTCATCATCGTGCCGGGACTGGTGTGGCTGGCGTTGCGACTGATTCCGCCCGATGTGATGGCGGCGTGCAGGGCGAAAAATAACCTTATCGAAACAGTAGAATCACATTGAACACGACTATGAATAATACCGTCTCTATCGGCGAACCCTGGATGTGGGGCGCTTTCATCGCTTTTGTATTGGTCATGCTGGCGCTGGATCTATTCGTATTCGGCGGTAAAAAAGCACACAAAGTGGGCGTCAAGGAAGCCGCGCTGTGGTCGTTGGCCTGGTTTAGTCTGGCGCTGGTCTTCAATGCCGGGCTGTGGTGGTATCTCAACGGCACGTTGGGCGCAGACATCGCTGATAAAAAGGCGCTGGAATTCTTCACCGGCTATCTGATCGAGAAGTCGCTGTCGGTGGACAACGTGTTCGTCTTCCTGCTGATCTTCGCCGCCTTCCGCGTGCCTGCCGAATACCAGCGCCGGGTGCTGATCTACGGCGTGCTGGGCGCCATTGTCCTGCGCGCCATCATGATCCTGGCCGGTGCCTGGGTGGTGCGCGAATTCAACTGGGTGCTCTATTTCTTCGGCGCTTTCCTGGTCATTACCGGCATGCGCATGCTGGTGATGGCGGAAAAGGCGCCTGATCTGGAACAGAACCCGGTACTCAGGTTTGCGCGTCGGCATTTGCGTATTTCAGACGGCCATCACGGCGAGAAATTCAGTGTGATGAAGGACGGCGCGCGCTATTTCACCCCGCTGTTTCTGGTGCTGATCCTGATCGAGACCTCCGACGTGGTGTTTGCGGTGGATTCCATCCCGGCCATTTTCGCCATTACTACCGACCCGTTCATCGTCTTTACCTCCAACATCTTCGCCATCATGGGTCTGCGTGCGCTGTACTTTCTGCTCGCCGATGTGGCGGACCGCTTCCATTTGCTGAAATACGGCCTCGCCATGGTGCTCACCTTCATCGGTACCAAGATGCTGATTGCGCCCTGGTATCACGTGCCGGTGCAGGCTTCACTCGCCATCGTTGCGGTGTTGATCGGCGCCAGCGTAATCGCCAGTCTGATTGCCACGCGCAAAAAAAGAGCCTGAATAATGCGGCGTCTGTTTGCGGGTCTGCTATTTCTTCCAGCGTTTGGCGGCTGCGCCGAGCCGCCCTACACCAGCGTCGATAACGCCGGGTTGAAGACATTGTTGGCGCAAGGGGTGCCAATTTACGACATCCGTCGCCCGGATGAGTGGCGCCAGACCGGGGTAGTGCAAGGCAGCCGGAAACTTACTTTTGTTGAGGCT
>DMQT01000030.1 GCA_003455595.1 Betaproteobacteria bacterium | reverse complement strand
ACCCCGAAGGGGCGGCGCAGTGGGGTGTCCTTCTCTTTGGTTACTTTCTCTTGGACAAAGCAAGAAAAAGTGACTCGCCGCCGGGCGACTCCCGGCGGCCTTTGGCGCGCGGCATGTTCAGGCCATGTCGAATGGATTAATCACCCGAAGGCAGTAGATCATTTCTGCTACCCGATTTTGATCAGGCCAGAGGTAAATGTAGCCAAACCCAGCCAAATTACAGTGATCAATACCGCTTTTGAAAAAAAGCCTTCCCGCATTTTTCCAAGCAAGCCTTTGAGTATATAGAACGTAACGAGCAGCCCCATTCCCCACTGAATAAACTTCAAATAAACCATGACATTCCTTCTCTTTTAGCTCGAGAGTTCAGGCCATGCCGAGCGATCCGCTCAGCAGTAACATTGGGCTAGGCCTGCTTTTACAGGTACGGCTGACAAGGCATAAGCCATGGCCCGAACACCATTGACCCTTGCCATTGACCGCCACCTCAAACAGGCGCCTCCCTCATAACAAAGGTTTGCTTGCACCGTGGGTAATTTAGACACCCCCAGAAATTCCCTTTTGACCCATTCCGCCCAACCATCTTGGTACCACAAGATGGACAAGTTGGTGTTAGGTAGTCACCATCCGTAGCCACAGAGAGCAATTTTCGTTGAGCTCCGCTCGGAAGCTTACCAAGCATGCTGAAGAATTTTTCTCCATCAATAAGAAAGATAGGATTTTCTTTAGCAAACTCTATGGCTTCTTTTGTATAGGTACTAGTTGTCATAAAGATGCCACGGCCTACTTTTTGATGGGCCATAACACCAAACAACTCCCGAACGGGCTTAACCCCGACAGGCCGGAAATTCCATGCCTTGCACTGAATGATTGATTCAGGCTCCGCAGCATCGCCTCTAAAAAGTTTGGCATCCACTCCCCCGTCAGCACCGCATCTAATCGTTTCTGCACGAAGCCCTACCTCACGATAAAAAGCTGCGCATAATTCTTCAAAACGCTTCCATTCCAGTTGCTTCAACAGGGAAAGAGACCATTCTTCTGGTTTTGATTCTGGCTGCTTGAAAGGGGACCGGTTAGAGGATGCCTCCCAAACTTTTGCAACACGATCATCAGATTTGTTCACATCAACAAACGCCACCCTTGGTTTAACATGATGCATGGGTGGTACGTTTTGAGGAGAAGAAAAATTCTTTCTATGGCGAAAATAGTTTATGCATGCAATAAGACCAAAGACGGTTGCTACGAAATAGCCGAAAGGTTTTAACGCGATCATGAAGGAACCGAGGACTTGATTTCCTCCTACCATGGAAGGAAAAATCCAGCGTGTTCCTGCTAATATTATGAAGGCTAAAATCGCGGAAATTTGCCAAGGAGCGGCGATAAGCAGATCGAGTCCAGATTCTTTTCTTTTTCTTCTAGCCATTCGCACACCCCCTCAAACTATCATGTTGTACGTATGGAATTCAGCCCTTCCGTATAGCCTAGCTTCGGCCGCCTGAGTATTCGCTCAATCAAAACCAAACCCGCACCACCGTCTGCGCCTCGCCCTCGCCGCGCACACGGATCTCCCCGATCCGGTAAACCGTCTCCCCCGCCGCAGCCAGGTTCTGCATCGCCGCCTCGGCGTGTTCCTGCGCCACTACCACCACCATGCCGATGCCACAGTTGAAGGTGCGATGCATCTCGCTGTCCACCACGCCGCCGTGTTTCTGCATCCAATGGAATAGCGGCGGCATGTCCCACGACTGGACGTCGATATCCGCCATCAGGTGTTCGGGCAGGATGCGCGGCACGTTGCCGGTGAGTCCGCCGCCGGTGATGTGCGCCATGCCTTTGACCGGCAGGGCCTGCATCAGGGCCAGCAGGGGTTTGACATAGATGCGCGTCGGCGTCATCAGCACGTCAGCCAGCGGGCGGCCATGAAAATCGGCATTGACGTCGGCACCGCTGACTTCAAGGATTTTGCGGATCAGCGAGTAGCCGTTCGAATGCGCGCCGCTGGACGCCAGCCCGAGTACGGCGTCGCCCGGGGCGATGGTGCTGCCGTCGATGATCGCGTCGCGCTCAACCACGCCGACGGCAAAGCCCGCCAGGTCGTATTCGCCGGCGGGGTACATGCCGGGCATTTCGGCGGTTTCGCCGCCGATCAGCGCGCACCCAGCCTGCTCGCAGCCTTGCGCGATGCCTTTGATGACCTGCTCGGCGACGTCCACGTCGAGCTTGCCGCAGGCGAAGTAATCGAGGAAGAACAGCGATTCGGCGCCCTGCACCAGGATGTCATTGACGCTCATGCCGACCAGGTCGATGCCGACGGTGTCGTGTTTGTTGAGCATGAACGCCAGCTTGAGCTTGGTGCCGACGCCGTCGGTGCCGGACACCAGCACCGGGTTTTTATATTTGGTTGGCAAGCCCATCAATGCGCCGAAGCCGCCGATACCGCCCAGCACTTCGGGACGCATGGTGCGTTTGGCCCACGGCTTGATGCGGTCGATGAGGGCGTCGCCCGCGTCGATATCGACTCCCGCGTCGCGGTAGGAAAGGGCAGGTTTGTTGGGAGTAGTCACGGGAGGCTCGCGTTTGTATGGAAAAATTCGTGCTATTTTACCGCAAATGAATGCTCCCCGACCGAACCGCGAATTTGGCTGGCTACTCGCTGCCGTGCTTGTCATGGCTGGGCTGGTGTATCTGTTGTCTCCCATCCTCACGCCATTTTTACTGGCGGGCATCCTGGCGTATATCTGCGACCCGCTAGCCGACCGATTGGAACGCCTCAAGTTTTCGCGCACGCTGGCGACGTTGGTGGTGATGGCGGTACTGGCGTTGGCGTTTGTGCTGCTGGCGCTGATTCTGCTGCCGATGGTACAGACCGAATCCAGCCACTTCATTGCCAGCCTGCCGGGCTACGTCGATTGGCTGCAAACCCAGCTCGCGCCGTGGTTACAAACCCAATTCGGCATCAAATTACCCGATGCGGCCGGGTTCAAGAAGCTGCTGACCGACCACTTGCAAGGGGCGGGCAGTGCGGCGGGTAGCGCAGCGGGATTTCTGAAAACCGGCACGCTTAGCCTGGTCAGCTTTGCGACCAATCTAGTGCTGGTACCGGTGGTGTTTTTCTATTTCCTGCGCGACTGGGATGTGATGATGGCGCGGCTGGACGAGCTGATACCACGCCGCTGGCACGCGCGGGTGAGTGGCATGGCGCAGGAAATTGACACCGTGCTGTCAGAGTTTTTGCGTGGTCAGCTGTCGGTCATGCTGATCATGGCGCTGTTCTACAGCATCGGGTTGTGGTTAGTCGGGCTGGATTACGCGCTGCCAATTGGCATCCTCTCCGGCCTGCTGGTGTTTGTGCCCTATCTGGGTGCCATCTCCGGCATGCTGCTGGCTACGCTGGCCGGGCTGGTGCAGTACGGCAGCGTGTCCGGGCTGTTGCCAATCTGGGGCGTATTCGCGCTGGGGCAAATTACCGAAGGCTACATCGTGGTGCCACGGCTGGTCGGTGAACGTATCGGCCTGCACCCGGTGGTGGTGATTTTTGTGCTGCTGGCGTTCGGCGAAGTGTTCGGCTTTTTCGGCGTGCTGCTGGCGTTGCCGCTGTCGGCCATCATTCTGGTTGGCCTGCGCCACATCAAGGCTGCGTATCAGCTCAGCAATCTGTACCGGGGCTGAAGGTATAATGACATTTTTTCCCTGATTAACGCTGCCATGACCGCTCCGCTGCTCGAATCCGCTATCACCTCCCTGCCCCTGCTGTCGCGCGGTAAAGTGCGCGACATTTATGCGGTTGATGACCAGCGCCTGCTCATCATCGCCAGCGATCGTTTATCCGCCTTCGATGTGGTACTGCCAACACCGATTCCGGGCAAGGGCGCGGTGCTGACTGAAATTTCGCATTTCTGGTTCGACAAGCTGGGCAGTATTATTCCCAACCATCTCACCGGCGACGCGCCTGAATCGGTCGTCACGGAACAGGAGCGCGCACAGGTCGCGGGCCGTGCCATGGTGGTGAAGCGCCTCAAGCCGTTGCCGGTCGAAGCCATTGTGCGCGGTTATCTGGTCGGTTCGGGCTGGAAGGAATATCAGGTCAGTGGCAGCGTGTGCGGCATTGCGCTGCCAGCCGGATTGGGGCAGGCGGGTAAATTGCCGCAGCCGCTGTTCACACCCTCGACCAAAGCCGAGCTCGGCGCGCACGATGAGAATATCGATTTTGCCCGTGCCGAGCAGTTGCTGGGTGCAGACATCGCCGCGCAGGTGCGCGACGCCAGCATCGCCCTGTACAGTCAGGCAGCGGCCTATGCGCTGACCCGGGGTATCATCATTGCCGACACCAAGTTTGAATTCGGCCTGGACGACGCGGGCCGCCTGTATCTGATCGACGAAGTGCTGACGCCCGATTCATCGCGTTTCTGGCCCGCCGACCAGTATCAGCCCGGCAGCAACCCGCCCAGCTACGACAAGCAGTTCGTGCGCGACTGGCTGGAGGCATCGGGCTGGGACAAACAGCCGCCCGCGCCGGAACTGCCCGCAGATGTCGCCGCCAAAACCGGCGAAAAATACCGCGAGGCGGTGGCGCGGCTGACTACTTGAACTGCTGGTTCAGGTAGTGTGCGACGGTATCCACCAACTGCTGATCCTGATCGGTAAAAAAGTGATCGGCACGTGTTGCCTGTATCTGTTCCGAGCCGGGCTTGCCTTGCAAACCGGCTTTGCGCGCAGCCGCCCCCTTGATCACTTCGGGCAAATCGTTCTGTCCGTATAAATCCAGCACCGGCATGTTGAGCTTGCGGTAATCCGCCGTGCCAGGCACGCCGATCGACACCCAGGCCTTGATCGCCGGATCCGGTTTGGCTGACAAATACGCCTCGCTCATGCGCGACCCCATGCTGTGCGAAACAATGCCGATTTTCTGATACCCCTTGGCCTTGAGAAAATCCACCGCCAGTTGCAGGCGCTGTGATGCTTCAGGAAACGTGGCCGGGTAAGCCGATGCCTTGGCATCGTTGGCCAGCATCGGCATTTGCACCGACAAGGTAGTGTAGCCGCGGTCAGCCAGCTGGCTACGCAAGACGCCGATCAGCCCCCAGTCTGGATGGATGCCCAGACCATGCACAATTATCAGCGCAGCTTTGGGGTCTTTCGCGGTGGTGTAGAGCGTCAAGAACTTGTGGCCGTTGGCCTGTTCCAGATACACCGGATCGCCCACCACCACGCCCGGAATAACTTCGTCCGCCCATTTTTTCTCACGGGCATAATCGGCTGCGACCACATTGCCAGCCAGCATCAGCAAGACCAACATCCACACTATGCGCATTGCATTTCCCTCCATCGATTCAGGCCAGGCTCAAGGCCATTTTGATGCCCAGGCTGTAGAGTAGTATGGCAAATATTTTCTTCAGCGTCGCCACCGGCAACCGGTGCGCAGCGCGCGCGCCAAGGGGTGCGGTGAGAATGCTGGCGCCCGCCACCAACACCAGTGCTGGCAAATACACATAACCCAGGCTCCAGGCAGGCAGGTTGGGCTGTGTCCAGCCAGACAGCATATACCGGACCGTGCCTGCCACCGCGATGGGAAAGCCAATCGCTGCCGAGGTACCAATCGCCGTAGGCATTTTGGTATTGCACCACAGCAAAAACGGCACCGATAGTGTACCGCCGCCAATGCCGACCCAGCTTGATAC
>DMQT01000041.1:337-3166 GCA_003455595.1 Betaproteobacteria bacterium | reverse complement strand
CAGGTCCAGTTGGATTTCTCGGCATCGGTGAAGATGATGCGCGTCTCGGGAAATTTCTGGTCGGTATCGCTCCATACGTAAAAATTACGCTTGCTCGAACCGGCGGGTGCCCGGCGCGCGGCCTGAAACCACGGATGCTGATCGGAGGTATGGTTGATGACCAGCTCGGTGATTACCTTGAGCCCGCGGCGGTGCGCTTCCTTCACGAACTGCCTGAAATCGGCCATGGTTCCGTAGTCGGGATGAATGTGGTGATAGTCCGATATGTCATAACCGTCGTCGCGCATCGGCGACGGATAAAATGGCAACAACCACAGCGTATTCACCCCCAGATCCTGGAGATAATCGAGCTTCTGGATCAACCCGGCGAAATCCCCGGTGCCATTATTGTCGCTGTCAAAAAAAGCTTTGACGTGCAGTTCGTAAATAACGGCGTCTTTATACCAGAGAGGGTCTTCCATCCATTGCTCGTTAGGGATGAGCGTGTTGCCTAGCTTGGTATAATTTTTTTCGCTCATGCTTTTCTCTTACAGAAAGTAGTCGAAGTCGCGTTCCGTGCGCACCCGTCGGCGCAGACGGAAAATATGCGCCGGTGCTACCAGTGGGTTGATTTCTACATAGTTGCGTGCACCCGACCACAGGAAACGTGCGCCGGTCAGCAGATCGTGTACTTGGTAAGGGTGTGCCACCTGCAGCCCAAGCAAGTCCAGCGGCAGCGTGACCCAGCCGGACTGGGTATGATGCGGGTCCAGACTGGCTACCACCAGAATGATTTCGGCGTTATCCGGCGTGGTTTTTGCGTAACAAAGCAGGACATCATTGTCCACATCAAAAAAACGCAGGCTGTGATCCTGTTGCAGTGCCGGGTTTTCCCGACGGATGCGGTTCACCCGTGCGATAAAATCTTTCAGGCTATCTGCACGGTCAAGCTCCCAGTGGCGCACCTGGTATTTCTCGGAATTGAGATACTCTTCTCCGCCTGCATCGCGGGGGGCCGCCTCCATCAACTCGTAAGCCGGTCCGTAGATGCCGTAGCTCGCTCCCAGCGTGGCCGCCAGCACCAGGCGCAGCATAAACGCAGGGCGACCTCCGAGTTGCAAATATTCGGGCAGGATGTCGGGCGTATTCGGCCACAGATTGGGCCGGAAATATTCGCGCACTTCAGTACGGGTGAGTTCGGTGAAATACGTCTCGAGTTCGCTTTTCGTATTGCGCCACGGGAAATAATTGTAGGACTGGCTGAAGCCAAGCTTGGCGAGACGGTAAATGATTTTCGAACGGGTAAATGCTTCAGCCAGAAAAATTGTCTCGGGGTGCGCGCGCTTCACCTCGCCAATCAGCCATTCCCAAAACGGAAACGGTTTGGTGTGCGGGTTGTCGACACGGAATATGTTTACCCCCTGCCTGATCCAGAACAGGAACACATCCAGCAGTTCCTGCCATAGCTCATTCCACGTGCCGCTTTCAAAATTGAACGGGTAAATGTCTTCGTATTTCTTGGGCGGATTCTCGGCATATTGAATGCTGCCGTCCGGCCGGTGGCGGAACCATTCCGGATGTTCATGCACGTAAGGGTGATCCGGAGAACACTGGAAGGCGATATCCAGCGCGATGTCGATACCCAGTTCGCGTGCTTTCGTCACCAGGCGGTGGAAATCGTCCAGCGTGCCCAGTCGCGCATGAATCGATTTATGGCCGCCATCCGCCGCGCCGATCGCCCACGGGCTGCCTACATCGGCCGCACTCGCTGCCAGCGCGTTATTCGGTCCCTTGCGTTTGGTCAGGCCGATCGGATGGATAGGTGGCAAATACACCACGTCGAATCCCATTGCCGCCACATAAGGCAAGCGCTTTTCGCATTCGGCGAAGGTGCCGTGATGCATGCCACCGCCCACGCAGGAGCGCGGAAAAAATTCGTACCATGTGCTGTAGCCTGCCTTTACCGGCTCCGCCCACACGGTTAACGTAGCGGGATAATCCGTGGCCAGGCTGCGCTCCGGATAGTGTCGCATCAGGCTCGCCAGGGTTTCGGAAAGCGCCAGCGCGGTTCCGGCATCCGCTTTGGCAGAACGCAATTCCCCAGCAAACTGCTGGAGCTGCAACTGATTTTCACCGACGGCACGCGCCGCAGCCTCTCCCACCAGCATCGCACCGGCTTGAAGNNCAGCGATATCCTGAACGTCATTGCGACGCACTAATTCATGTTGCCAGGAAAGGAAATGATCAACCCAAGCGGTAATGGTGTAGAAATACTGACCAAGTTCGATGATTGGGAACGATGCACGCCAACGATCATTGCCGAGCGACACCATGGAAACTTCTCGCCAGTCAGTTTCCGACGCGTGCCGGCAGCGCAACACGCAGACCAACGCGTCGTGTCCGTCGGTGAAGGCATCTGCCTCCACCTCAACAGTCTGGCCAATGACGCGTTTGATGGGGAAGCGCCCGGCATCGATTTCCGGCTGCACATTTTCGATCACAACACGCTGCCTGCCGTCAAGCTTGGGAATGCTGGTCATGCATCGCCCCCTGCTTGAAGTACAGCACACCCAGCGGCGGAAGACGCAGCATCAGTGAATGATACATTTCACCAGCAGCTACGGGGCCCGCTTCGACGCCACCGAAATTTCCCACTCCGCTGCCACCATAGAGTTCGGCATCGCTGTTGAGCACTTCATGCCAGTAACCACCGCCTGGTATACCGACCCGATAATTCTCGCGCACGGTTGGCGTAAAATTGCATACCACTAACAGCGTATCGTCCGGGTTGTGGCCACGGCGCACAAAGCTCACCACGCTTTTTTCGACGTCGTTGCAATCCATCCATTG
>DMQT01000041.1:0-139 GCA_003455595.1 Betaproteobacteria bacterium | reverse complement strand
AATCCTGCTGGTATAACGCCGCTGCACTGCGGTAGAACCGGTTGAGGTCCTCGACCCAGCGGCGCAACCCGGCATGATGCGGATATTGCAACACCGACCACTCCAGGCTCTCTTCGTGCTGCCATTCGCGCTTCTGGCC
>DMQT01000246.1:562-3260 GCA_003455595.1 Betaproteobacteria bacterium | reverse complement strand
ACGCAAGCCACGCAGCGCGTTGCAGAGTTGACCGCTACGCACACCTGGCCCGACCCCATCGTCACTGAAATCGTGCCGCTCACGACCTTCTACCCGGCCGAGGATTACCATCAGGCGTATTTCCGCAACAACGCGCAGCAGCCATATTGCCAGCATGTCGTGGCACCCAAAGTGAGCAAGTTTTTACAGAAATTTACCGATAAGAGCCGCTCGCTGGACTGAGTAGCGATGGCAAACAAATCACTCGATACCCGGCAGAAAATGGTGTTCCAGCTGCCGCAACAAAAACCGCATAACACAGCGGCGCTGGCGCTACGCGGCAAAAAAGGCGGGACGCATGGCAAGGACACGGGCGCTAAGCGTGCCGAAGCGCGTGCGGCACTCAAACGGCTGTTAAAGCCGTCACTCGACTAGGCGCATGCCGCAATGTTTGGCGGCGTCACGATCAAAACTTGCCGTATAGTCGCACCCGGCTTCATTCGCTGACCGCTCTATCAGGCAATCAGCAAAATCCGCCTTGCCTTCCTTGAATACACGCAAGGCTTTCCAGACCGTATCGGCGTGCGCCACCACGACCTCCTTGGTGCGCAGCAGCGTTTCCAACACCCCACACATCTCGGCTCTGGTCGATGCGTAGCAGCCCATCAGTACCCACACCAGTTCCACTACCGATACGACGCTCACGTAGCCCGGCGCATCGGCTGTCAAGGATTCGATCAAGCGTGTTGCCTTGGGCGACTGCCGAGGATCATCCTGCGCGATATAACGAACCAGCACATTGGTATCCAGCCCGATCATTTTGCCTTTGCACCGCGCGTAGCGATGGCATCATTCATCATCACAATCGTCACCGGCACAGCGGGCTTGCGCACCACCCCTTTCAATGCCGTGATCGATTGTGTGGCGGCTACCAGCTCAAAATGCCCTGGCTTAACCTGGACAAATTCCACCCTGTCGCCGACTCCAACGCCTAGCGCGGCACGCACGATGGCGGGAATGGTGATCTGCCCCTTACTGGTCATGGTTGCAGTGGCCATAAGATTCTCCTGTTTGATATTCTTACTTCATGGTAAGGCAATATCCATGTTCATTCAACCGCCGCATTCACCACCGCCAATATCCCCGCGCCATACGCCTCCAGCTTGCGTGCACCGACGCCCGATACGCCGCCGAGTTGATCCAGCGTAGCCGGGCGCAGCTGCGCGATTTGCGCCAGCGTCGCGTCGTGGAAAATCACGTACGCCGGGACGTTGTGTTCGCGCGCGGCGGCCTGACGCCAGACGCGCAACTTCTCGAACAGCGCATCGTCGGCAGGATGCGCCGGCGCGGCAATCGGGCGGCGCGACTTGCGCGTGGTTTTAACAGCGACTTCCTGGCGCAGCCACACCGGGCTTTCGCCCTTGAGCACCGCGCGGCTTTTTTCCGTCAAGGTGAGTGCGCCGAATGCGTCGTGATCGACCCCCATCAGGCCTTGCGCCACCAGTTGCCGGAACACCGCGCGCCAGCCTTTTTCATCCATGTCATTGCCGACGCCAAACACGCCGAGTTTGTTGTGCCCCCATTGCTGCACTTTGTCGCTGGCGTGACCGAGCAGCACGTCGATCAGGTGCACCGCACCGAAGCGGCCGCCGGTGCGGTACACGGCTGACAAGGCTTTTTGCGCCGCCACGCTGCCGTCCCAGGTGGCGGGCGGGTTGCTGCACACGTCGCAGTTGCCACACGGCTGTGCGTCTTCGCCGAAATAGTTGAGCAGGCGCACGCGTCGACAGGTCGTCGCCTCGCACAGCGCCAGCAAGGCATCGAGTTTTGCCAGACCCACGCGTTTGAACTGCTCGTCGGCGTCGCCCGATTGAATCATGCGGCGCTGCTGCACCACGTCGCTCAAGCCGTAAGTCATCCAGGCATCGGCGGGCGTGCCATCACGTCCGGCACGACCGGTTTCCTGGTAATAGCCTTCGATGCTTTTGGGCAGGTCGAGATGGGCGACAAAACGCACGTCGGGCTTGTCGATGCCCATGCCGAAGGCAATGGTCGCCGCCATCACCACGCCGTCCTCGCGCAGAAACGTATCCTGATTGCGCTGCCGCGTCGGCACGTCCATGCCGGCGTGGTAGGGCAACGCGCGGATGCCCTGCTTTTCCAGCCAGGCGGCGGTTTCTTCCACCTTTTTACGCGACATGCAATACACAATCCCGGCATCGCCGCGGTGCTCGGCCTGGATGAAATCCAGCAGCTGCTTGCGCGGGTCGGCTTTTTCCACGATCTGGTAGCGGATATTCGGCCGGTCGAAGCTGGAGACGAACTGCTGCGCGTCTTCCAGCTGCAAACGGCTAACGATTTCGGCGCGCGTCTGGGCGTCGGCGGTGGCAGTGAGCGCGATGCGCGGCACCTCGGGGAAGCGCTCGTGCAGGATCGACAGCTGGATGTATTCGGGGCGGAAATCGTGCCCCCATTGCGCGACGCAATGCGCCTCGTCAATTGCAAACAGCGCGATTTTTGTGCGCGCCAGCAAATCCATGAAACGTCCCGTGACCAGCCGTTCCGGCGCAACGTAGAGCAGATCCCATTCACCCGCCACAAAAGCACGTTCAACCGCGCTGGCTTCTTGCGCCGACAGCGCCGAATTCAGATACGCTGCGCGCACCCCGGCTTCGCGCAGCGCCGCCACCTGGTCGTGCATCAGCGCAATCAGCGGCGA
>DMQT01000246.1:0-512 GCA_003455595.1 Betaproteobacteria bacterium | reverse complement strand
TAGCCGAATACCGTGTTGAGCAGGGAAAGCGCGGCCAATTGTTTTGGCGCAGCCAACGGCTCTAGCGCAGCCAATTGCGCCGCCAGAACAAGGCGATCATCACGAACGCAATCGTGCCCATCAAGCCCATCGCCAGGCCGAAGCCGTGCGGCAGGTCGAGCCACGGCATGTGTTTGAAATTCATGCCGAAAATTCCCGCCACCAGCGCAGCCGGCATGAACAGTGTGGTGATCACGGTGAGCGCGCGCAGTTCAACGTTGAAGCGGTTGCTCAGGCTGGACAGGTAAATATCCAGCATGCCTGCCTGCAGGTCGCGCAGCGCTTCGATCGATTCGACGACATGCAGGGTGTGGTCGTAGACGTCGCGCAGGTAGACGCCGGTACCGGGCTGGAATAACCCATCCTCGTTGCGGATCAGGGTATTGAGCACCTCGCGCACCGGCCCCACCGCACGGCGCAGCGCATGGGTGGCACGGCGCAGCTGGTGCAAGGTTTGCAGCGAAGCCTGATTG
>DMQT01000046.1:4430-4879 GCA_003455595.1 Betaproteobacteria bacterium | reverse complement strand
CCCGGGCGCCACACCAACGACGATCCACTGGTCAGCCACTTCGACGATAAGTACCCGCTCGCGTCCTCCGACACTGACGCCGCCAACGACTCTTACGGCGGCACTGCCCGCCGCCCGTGTAGCGCCGAAGCGTTTGAGCACCCAGGCCAGGGCGGCCATCAATCCGAGTACCAGTATCAGTCCCAGCAATACCTGAAACAGACCGCCAGTCGAGGCCACGCCGGGTTGTACGGCAGCGCTGGCGCTACCGGAGAACCACAGCCCTGCAGCAGGAATGATAACGAAGCGTTTCATTTGTTGAGTTTACGAATGCGTTCGGCCGGCGTGATGATGTCGGTCAGGCGGATGCCGAACTTGTCGTTCACTACCACCACTTCGCCTTGCGCGATCAGGCAACCGTTGACGAGTACGTCCATCGGTTCACCGGCCAGACCGTCAAGCTCGATCAC
>DMQT01000046.1:3814-4276 GCA_003455595.1 Betaproteobacteria bacterium | reverse complement strand
TCGAGAATGAAGTCGATGTCGTTATGGGTTTCGCCCTTACTGCCTTTGCCGGAGAATTCCTTGAAAATGGTCTGGCTCGCAGGCTGGGGCTGCGATGCAGCGGCTTCTGTTTCAGCCACCGCCTGCTCGGCCATGGCCGCGCCCCAGTCGTCTTCGGCAATTGTCTGGGTATCTGTATTCTCAGCCATGCTGTTCTCCTTGCGTGGATTCATTTTGGCTCATGGTCAGAAGCTTCTCGACGCGTAACGCATACTGACCGTTGAGTATTCCATAACTGCAATCCATCACCGGCACGTTGTCGACTTTCGCGGTAACGGTTTCCGGGATGGCGAAAGGGATCACGTCGCCCACCTGCATGTTGAGGATGTCGCCCAGGGTCACTCTTGATGTACCCAGGTCGGTGACGATCTCGACTTCTGCGCTTTGTATCTGTTGCGTCATCAGGCGCGTCCAGCGTTTGTC
>DMQT01000046.1:0-3566 GCA_003455595.1 Betaproteobacteria bacterium | reverse complement strand
AAAAGATTGTCTACCAGCAGGAACACCAAACCCGGATCTAACACCATCAAGGCGGTACCGCGCAACGGTTTCATCTGCACCAGATTGAGGTTGGTAGGCACCATCAGGTTGCGGATGAATTCGCTGTATTTGCAAACGCGTACCGGACCGACTGACACTTCGGCACTGCGCCGGAGGAAGCCGAACAGGCCGATACGAAACAGCCGGGCAAAGCGCTCGTTGATGATTTCGAGCGTCGGCATCCTGCCGCGTACGATACGTTCCTGGGTGGCCAGGTTGTAGGTGCGCACTGCCGAGGGGTCTTCCGGCACCACGACTTCATCCTGTTCACCGGTGACCCCCTTGAGCAGGGCATCGACTTCTTCCTGGGAAAGAAAGCTGTCAGACATGATGCTACTGAATCACGAACGAGGTGAAAAATACGCCAGTAACAATCTGTGGCGCGGACTTGGGTTCGAAGGGCTTGTTGACCTGTGCGATGATTTCTTTGACAAGTTTGTTCTTGCCTTCCGGACTCAGGAGTTCATCGGCTTTATGGCTCGAAAGCAGCATCAGCAGGCGGCTGCGTACCTCAGGCAAGTGCAGCTTGATGAGTTCGACCTGGGCATCATCCTTGACCTGCAGGGTGAAGGCGGTCTGCAGAAATTTATCCGAGTCTTCCGACTGCAGGTTGACGGTGAACGATTCCATGTTGATGAACACCGGCGGTTTGGGGGGCTCGGCCTTGGCTGCATGGGTGCTTTTCGGCTGGGTGAAATACCAGGCACCAGCGCCTCCGCCACCCAATACGAGCACGGCAATGCCCAGTATCAGAAACAGTGGTTTCTTCGATTTGACCGCAGGGGCTTCGGTTTTGACTTCAGCTTTTGGATCGGGTTTGGGCGGCGCTTTTGCCATGTTTATTCCTCTAGTCCTGCATGAATGTATCGGTTGTGTTCATTATCAGGAAAAAAGGCCTGTCTGGATGCGAGGAAAAGAGGGAGGAAGTGGGCGTATATCCGTGTTTTTGGTTTGCCATGTCCTGATTTTTACCATGCGTCAGGCGAAGGTATCAACCATGCCTTGTCCCGTCATCCTTATCTGGGTGCGGCCAATCCGCACGTCACCACCACTTGCGGCATCCGCGTCGCGCAGGCCGTGCGACGCCTGTCGGGATGATCCGCCAGCGGCTTCATGCTGATTTTGGGTGCCTGCGCTCACTGTGCTTTGGCCTAGCTGAATGCCTGCATCGCTCAGCATTTCGCGCAGTTTTGGCAGCGCGGCTTCGAGTGCCTGACGCACTTCTGGTTGAGCTGAAATGAAAGTCGCATTGGCCTGGTCGTTGGATACGTGCAGCACCACTTGTAGCGGCCCGAGGTCAGGCGGATTGAGCGTCAGCGAAGCGCTCTGTAGCCCGCCTGCCGTCATCCAGACGACTTTTTGTCCAAGCGCCTGATCCCATGCCGCTGTGCCCACTTTCGGCGTCAATGTTTCGCCCGGAAGCCCGGTTGCAGCCTGCGCAATCGCCAGAGAAGCTTGCTGTAACGGTGCCGGTACTGCAGGTGCGCTGGCCAGCGGCATGTCCTGTGCCTTAACGGTGTCGAGTTTGATTGCAGCACGATCAACGGCCGCCTGGTCGAGTGCAGGCTTTAATTCACCCGCCTGTTTTAGCAGTGGGTTGAAAGCGGTTTCCGGCGTGAGGGACAGCGTTTTTTCAGACACGACATCCAGTTGCCCGGCGGGCTGGGATTTTTGCGTCCCGGCACGGGTAGACAACACGGCTTTGCCAATGCCAACGCCAGGGGCGGTGTCCGAAACAGATAAAGAGCCGGCTGGCTCAGCGGATTTGCCTGCTGCCTGGTTGAGATTGGCTACCAGCGCCAATAGATCAGCAGACGCGGAGGGCGTAGCAATATTGTCTGTGCCGGCCTTGCTGTCTTTGTCCTGGGTTTGAGCGTCGGCTGCATCTGCCGGTTTTGCCGATTTGGCGTTTGCGTTCCCGGCTGCGGGCGCGGTTTGCTGATTCTGGTCATCCGCACTGTCAGCTGCTTTGTCAGCGTTGGCGGCATTTTGACGGCTCGTGATCTCGCCTGACAGCACCTGGTTGAACGGGACTTCCGCCGGCGTGGCATTCGCCTGCTTATTCATGGGAACGGAGCTGATCTGGTTTTGCACAGCGTTGGTTGGGGTCATGGTCATGGCGGCTTACCGTTTGTAAAGTGTCTGCCGGGTGGCATGTTCGTCTGTGAGCTTCTGGTCGCGCCGGGTTTCGAGCTGCCGAGCCTGCTTTTCAGCACGGCTGGCCAGCGTGCCAAATGACATGCGCTTGCGCTCATTTTCTTGCCAGGCGCTACGTGCTGCGTTGACCCGCCTGTGTGCTGCGCTGACGACCTCGCGTTGCCCGGCGATGGCATAGTCGAGCTTTTCCAGAAACACGCGGAAGTTGTGGTATCCCGCTGCGGTCAGACCGGCCGTCAGTCCAGACTGACAACGAGCGGCGTAATCGTCGCGGTATTGCAGCAGCAGCGCGAGCTTCTGCTCGGTTTCCTCGCTGGCGCGAACTGCTGTACCCAGCTGCTTGGCGGCTTCATCGACATCTTTGGTCGCCAGTTCGATGAGCGTGTGGATTGCGGAAGAAGTAGCCATAGGGGTTGATTATAGTTTTGGCGGGGTGTGGTCAATCACTCGAATAGCGCCGCAAGTTGCCCCAAACTCTCGGTAATGTCGGTGCGCTCTGGAATTGCTTGCTGAAGAAATGATTCGATTCGGGGATGCAGCACAATCGCCTCGTCCAGCACCGGATCGGTACCCGCAGCGTAGGCACCCACGCTGATCAGATCGCGATTGCGTTCATAGCGCGAGTAGAGCTGTTTCAGCCGACGTGTGAATTGCTGGTGTTCCGGCGTGGTAATACTGTGCATCGCACGGCTGATGGACTGCTCGATGTCGATGGCGGGGTAATGTCCGCCTTCAGCCAGGGTACGGCTGAGCACGATATGGCCATCGAGTATCGCGCGTGCGGCATCAGCGATGGGATCCTGCTGGTCGTCGCCTTCGGTGAGTACGGTATAAAAGGCCGTAATCGAGCCGCCGCCGTCCTTGCCATTGCCGGCGCGTTCCACCAGCGCCGGCAGCTTGGCGAATACGGACGGCGGGTAGCCTTTGGTGGCGGGTGGTTCGCCGATGGCCAGCGCGATCTCGCGCTGTGCCATGGCGTAGCGGGTGAGTGAATCCATGATCAGCAGCACGTGCTTGCCCTGATCGCGAAAATGTTCGGCAATGGCGGTGGCATAGGCTGCGCCCTGCAGGCG
This sequence comes from Betaproteobacteria bacterium, assembly GCA_003455595.1. Classification (GTDB taxonomy): domain Bacteria; phylum Pseudomonadota; class Gammaproteobacteria; order Burkholderiales; family Sulfuriferulaceae; genus Sulfuriferula. Next base: position 276 of record DMQT01000046.1, on the reverse strand, counting down.
CATCAGCGGTGGCGTGTCGGCAGGTGCGGCGACGACTACAGCGCGCGCCAGGCCTACCGCGCCCAGAATCTGCTCGATGAATTCCTTGACCTCGCGGCCGCGTTCGCCAATCAAACCCACCACAATCACATCGGCGCTGGTATAGCGTGCCATCATTCCCAGCAGCACGCTCTTGCCCACGCCGGATCCGGCAAACAGCCCCATGCGCTGGCCGCGCCCGACGCTCAGCATGCTATTGATGGCGCGTACGCCGACATCAAGCATGTCGGTGATGGG
>DMQT01000071.1:8379-11656 GCA_003455595.1 Betaproteobacteria bacterium | reverse complement strand
ATCCCCTACCCCTGCTTTTGACAGCGCTGCCGCTCTGGCGCTGGCGCGACGCGTGTTGCACATCGAGGCGCAGGCGCTGGAAACCCTGCGCGACCGGCTTGACGACAGCTTCATCCAGGCGATGCAGCTGATCCTGACGTGCCGTGGCCGCGTGGTGGTGAGCGGCATGGGTAAATCTGGCCACGTCGGCAACAAGATTGCAGCGACGCTGGCCAGCACCGGCACCCCGGCGTTCTTCGTGCATCCGGGTGAAGCCAGCCACGGTGACCTCGGCATGATTACCGCTGACGACGTGTGCATCGCGCTGTCCAACTCGGGCGAGAGCGCCGAGCTCACCAGCATCGTGCCGCTGATCAAACGGCGCGGTGCGCGGCTGATTTCGATGACCGGCAATCCCAACTCCACACTGGCACGCGAGGCCGACGTGCACCTCGACGCCAGCGTCGCGCAGGAAGCCTGCCCGCTCAACCTCGCTCCGACCGCCAGCACTACGGCGGCGCTGGCGCTGGGCGACGCGCTGGCGGTAGCGCTGCTGGAGGCGCGCGGCTTCGGTGCCGACGATTTTGCGCGCACCCATCCGGGCGGTTCACTCGGGCGCAAACTGCTGGTGCACGTGCACGACATCATGCACAGCGGCGACGCCCTGCCGCGCGTCTCAGCCGACGCGCTGCTGCCGGCGGCCTTGCTGGAAATGACGCGCAAGGGCTTGGGCATGACCGCAATACAGGATCAGGACGGCCATTTGCTGGGCATCTTCACTGACGGCGATTTGCGCCGCGTGCTGGAAAAAGCCGTCGATTTTCACCACACGCCGATTCGCGAGGTGATGAGCCCACAGCCGCGCAGCATCGGTGCCGACAAGCTCGCCGTAGCGGCGGTTGAAAAAATGCAGCGCCACAACATCAACGGCCTGCTGGTGGTCGATGGCGACAACAAACTGGTCGGCGCGCTTAACATGCTCGACCTGCTCCGCGCTGGCGTGGTTTGACCCAGGAAAACAGCCCCATGCAAGATGCCCATCGCCGCGCCCTCCCCATCAAACTCGCCATCTTCGACGTTGACGGTGTGATGACCGATGGGCGACTGATTTTTGGCGACGACGGGCAGGAATACAAGGCATTCAACTCGCTCGACGGCCACGGCCTGAAAATGCTGCAAAGCACCGGCGTGGAAATCGCCATCATCACCGGGCGCAGCTCCAGCGTGGTGGCGCACCGCGCGCGCAACCTCGGCATCGCACATCTGTATCAGGGCGTGGACAACAAGCTGGCCGCGTTTCAAATCCTGCTTGCCAAGCTGCAACTCGAACCCGAACACACCGCCTACATGGGCGACGACGTCATCGACCTGCCGGTAATGATCCGCTGCGGCCTGGCGATTGCGGTGCCCGCTGCCCCCGCCGTGGTACGCCAGCACGCGCATTTCACCACCCATCTGAGCGGCGGCAATGGCGCGGTGCGCGAAGCCTGCGAATTCATCATGCAGACGCAGGGCAGCTATGACGGTGTCATCGCTCACTACCTGGCATGACCTATAAACCTGCATTCTGGTTTCCGATCAGCATTCTGGCGGTGCTGGCCGGGCTCAGTCTGTGGCTGCAATACGCGGTAAAATCGCCCAATGGCCGGGGTGCCGGCAATAACGCTCACGTCGTCGACTACATCGTGGACAATCTGCATGCCGTCCAGACCAATGCCAGCGGCAAACCGGAAAACACCCTCAGCGCCGGCAAGCTGCAGCACTTCATGGACGACGACAGCAGCCTGCTAGATACGCCGCATTTCATTACCATCGATCCCAAGTCCGGCAATGTGGACGTGCAGTCGAATACCGCGCTGGTAACCAGCAAAGGCAAAAAGATCACCTTCACCGGCCAGGTCGTACTGCTGCGCGACAGCCTCGATAAACAAGGCCCGATGCGGCTCACCACCGATTATCTGGAAGTGTTTCCGGACCAGCACCTGATGCGCACCAATCGCCCGGTTGCGGTGAGCAGTGCACAGGTCAACTTCACTGCCGGTGGTCTGATGCTGAACGATCAATCCCGACTCCTGCAACTCACCCGCCATGTCAAAGCCCACTATGCGCCTATCCATTAAACTCCCCCTCGCCGCGCTGTTATTTGCGTTGAGCACCGCCGCCGCATTGGCGGAAAAAGCAGACCGCAGCCAGCCGGTCAACCTGGAGGCCGATAATGTCACCGTCGATGACCTCAAGAAGGTCAGCATATACCAGGGCAATGTCAGCCTGGTTCAGGGCACCATGTCGCTACAGGCCGACCGCATCGAAGTGCGCCAGGATGCCGCCGGTTTCGACAAGGCCACCGCGTTCGGCAACCCGGTCAAGTTCCGCCAGAAACAGGAAGGCAAGGACGAATACATCGAAGGCTACGCCAAGCGCGTGGAATACGATGGCAAACAGAGCAAGCTGGAATTATTCGGCGATGCACGCCTGAAGAAAGGCGAAGACGTGCTCAACGGCAATTACATTTCGTACAACGCCAACACCGAATTCTTTGAAGTCAAAGGCGCGGGCAAACCCGGCACGCCGGGCAGTGGCCGCGTACGGGCAGTGATCCAGCCCAAGAACACCGCACCTGCCGAGGTGGTGCCGCAGGCACCCCTGAAACCCATGCCCGGCGCTGCGCCGGTTGCCCGCTAACCCACACAGTCACCCTTAGCATGAGCGTACTTAAAGCCGAACACCTGAAAAAAGCCTACAAATCCCGCGTCGTGGTGAAGGACGTGTCGCTCGAGGTCAACAGTGGCGAAGTGGTCGGCCTGCTAGGCCCCAACGGCGCGGGCAAAACCACCTGCTTTTACATGATCGTCGGCCTGGTACAACTCGACGGCGGCCAGATTCACCTGGATCAAACCAGCCTCGGCGACATGCCGATCCACCAGCGTGCAGCACTGGGCTTGAGTTACCTGCCGCAGGAGGCGTCGATTTTCCGCAAACTGACGGTGGCGGAAAACGTCCGCGCCATCCTCGAGCTGAAAGATTACAACGCTGCCGACATCGACACCCACCTCGACAACCTGCTCGAAGATCTGCATGTGGCGCACCTGCGCGATGCACCCGCTATCAGCCTGTCCGGCGGCGAGCGGCGACGTGTGGAAATCGCGCGTGCGCTGGCGATGAACCCGCGCTTCATCCTGCTGGACGAACCGTTCGCGGGGATCGACCCGATTGCCGTACTGGACATCCAGAAGCTGATCCGCTTTTTGACCGAGCGCGACATCGGCGTGCTCATCACCGACCACAACGTGCGCGAAAC
>DMQT01000071.1:7467-8343 GCA_003455595.1 Betaproteobacteria bacterium | reverse complement strand
GAAATCATTTACAATGAAAATGTAAGAAAAGTGTATCTGGGAGAACACTTCCGCTTGTGAAAGTCCTGTCAGATAAGCCACTCATTCACCCCAATTTTTAGCGCTGGGGACCCGGCACCCAAACATGAAACACAGCTTACAGCTCAAACTTTCTCAACATCTCACGCTCACGCCCCAATTGCAGCAGTCGATACGGCTGCTGCAACTGTCGACGCTGGAGCTGAACCAGGAGCTGGAGCAGATGTTGCAGGACAACCCGCTGCTTGAGCGCGTCGACAATCTCGACGACGGCGCCACCCACATCAACGGCAACGATACCGAGCTGCGCGCCGATACGCCATCTGAAACAACGGTCAGCAGTGAAGCCAGCGACACCCCGCCGGAACCGGAAACGCGCGAGATTTCTGACATGGATTGGGAATCCGAAGGCAGCTACGGCTCGCCGGACGACGATGACGACGACCACGATTACCAGCACGGCTCGTCCGAGATGGCCTCGTTGCGCGACCACCTGACCTGGCAGCTCAACCTCACACCACTGGAAGAACGCGATAAACGCCTGGTGCTGCTGCTGATCGACGCGCTGGACGACGGCGGCTACCTGTCGCAAAGCCTGGAAGATATCGTCGAGATGCTGCCGGAAGAGCTCGAAGTTGAAATTGACGATTTGCAAATTGCGCTCAAACACCTGCAAAACTTAGAGCCTACCGGGGTCGGTGCGCGCGACCTGTCCGAGTGCCTGATGCTGCAACTGCGTGTGCTGCCGGACGACACGCCGCACCGTGACTGCGCATTGACTATCGCCCAAACGCACCTGAACGAACTGGCCGCGCGCGATTATACCGGGCTTAAACGCAAACTGCACTGCGACGACGA
>DMQT01000071.1:5074-7454 GCA_003455595.1 Betaproteobacteria bacterium | reverse complement strand
CTGTGGGTCGCCAGCCTCAACCCCGACGCCATGCCCAAACTGCGCATCAACCGCATGTACGCCGACATCCTGTCACGCAACCGCGATGTCAGCCACGCGCAACTATCGAGCCAGTTGCAAGAAGCCAAGTGGCTGATTAAAAACGTGATGCAGCGCTTCGACACCATCTTGCGCGTGTCACAAAGCATCATCGACCGGCAGCGCCATTTTTTCGAACACGGCGAAGTCGCGATGCGGCCGCTGGTGTTGCGTGAAATTGCCGAAACCGTGGAGTTGCACGAATCCACCATTTCGCGCGTCACCACACAAAAATACATGATGACGCCACGCGGCATTTATGAACTTAAGTACTTTTTTGGCAGTCATGTCAGTACCGACGCAGGCGGCGCATGCTCTGCTACCGCCATCCGCGCCCTCATCAAGCAGCTGGTCGCGTCCGAAAACGACAAAAAACCCTTATCCGACGGACAGATTGCGGAGCTTCTCGGCCAGCAAGGCATCGTGGTGGCACGCCGCACCATCGCCAAGTACCGCGAATCACTGCAAATCTCGCCCGCCAGTCAGCGCAAGTCGCTGTGATGGCCGTCACCGGCCGCAACCACCAGAAAGGCATACCATGAACCTCACCATTACCGGCCATCATCTGGAAGTAACGCCCGCTATCCGCAGCTATGTCGTGTCTAAAATGGACCGGGTCAAGCGCCACTTCGACCACGTTATCGACATCAACGTCATCATGACAGTGGAAAAACTCAAGCACATCGTCGAAGCCAACGTCCACCTGCGCGGCAAGGACATTTTCGTGCAAGCCGAAGATGCCGACATGTACGCTGCCATTGACGGCCTGACCGACAAACTGGATCGCCAGGTGGTCAAGCACAAGGAAAAACACGGTGACGTGCATCAGTCGCAAGGCGCCGTCAAACACCAGGCTGCTGATAATGCGGACAGCGACGAATAATTCCGATTACCACGCATGAACCTGATCGTCCCCCTGCTGCCCGATAACCACATCCTGCTGGATCTGGAAGTCGGCAGCAAAAAACGTTTATTCGAGCACGTCGGTCAGCTATTTGAGGATCGCATCGGGCTCGCTCACAGCACCGTTTTTGACAGCCTGCTGGCGCGCGAAAAACTCGGCTCAACCGGGCTGGGGCATGCCATCGCCATCCCGCATGGTCGTATCAAGGGCCTGAAACAGGCCAGTGGCGCGCTAATACGCCTGAAAACACCGATTGATTTCGACGCGCCTGATTCAACCCCGGTCAGCCTGCTGTTCGTGCTGCTGGTACCGGCCCAGGCCACCGATCTGCATTTGCAGATTCTCGGCGAGCTGGCCGAAATGTTCAGCGACAAACAGCTGCGCGACGCGCTCCTTGCCGTGCCCGATACCGCTAGCGCACACGCCCTGATCCAGCGCTGGACTGCCTGATGACACACTCGATTCCGGTTAGCCAGATGTTCGCTGCCATGGCACAAGCGCTGGCGCTGAACTGGATCAGTGGCCAGCAGGGCGGTGCCAAACTGCTGGTCGGCGACACGGTACAAAAACCCTCGCTGGCACTGGTAGGTCATCTCAATTTTGTCCATCCAAACCGCGTGCAGGTACTGGGCTGCGCCGAGATGGATTACCTGCGCAGCCTGAATGCCGGTCAGTTGACGCTGGCTGTCGACAGCCTGTTTTCCACCGAGCTTGCCGCCGTCATTGTCGCCAATGGCGAAGAGGTGCCACCCGCCTTGCTGGCCGCTTCTACACGCTGCGCGACGCCGTTATTCACCTCGCCACAGGCCAGCCCGCAACTGATGTCGGTGCTGTCGCACTACCTCACGCAGACACTGGCAGAGTCCACTAACGTGCACGGCGTGATGCTTGAAGTCATCGGCCTGGGCGTACTGCTGACCGGCAACGCTGCGGTGGGCAAAAGCGAATTGGCGCTGGAGCTGATTACGCGCGGTCACCGCCTGGTGGCGGACGATATAGTCGAGCTGTACAAGGTCGCACCGGATACGCTGGAAGCGCACTGCCCGGACATGTTGCAGGATTTTCTCGAAGTGCGTGGGTTGGGCATCCTGAATATCCGCACGCTGTTTGGCGAGACCGCGGTCAAGCTGCAAAAAAATCTCAAGCTGATTGTGCATCTGAAGGCATTGGCCGACGACCCCAGCCTGAGCACCTCGCGGCTGGAAATGCACGCTTCATCAGAAACCATACTGGGGGTAGAAATCCCGCGTGTATACATACCAGTGGCCGCCGGCCGCAACCTCGCCGTACTGGTGGAAGTTGCCGCGCGCAACCACATCCTGCACATGCGCGGCATCGACAGCGCAGCGCAGTTCATCGCGCGCCAGCAGCACCAACTGGATCTGGGTGTGTGATGCA
>DMQT01000071.1:3141-5032 GCA_003455595.1 Betaproteobacteria bacterium | reverse complement strand
CTGGAAGACGCCGGCTATTACTGCATCGACAACCTGCCCGCCAATTTGCTGTCGCAAACCATGATTTTTCTGGAAGCCAGCGGCTACGACAAGGTCGGCATTACCGTGGATGCGCGCAGCGGCGACTCGTTTCTGGCGTTGCCGGAACTGGTCGAACAGCTGCGTTTGCACGTGGACCTGCGGCTGATTTTCCTCGAATCCAAAACCGAGACGCTGGTGCGGCGCTTTTCCGAAACGCGCCGCCGCCATCCGCTGTCCAGCGATGAACGCTCGCTGCGCGAAGCCATCGTGCTGGAGCGCGAACTGTTGAGCGAGATTGCCCAGATAGGCCATCACATCGACACCAGCGATTTATCCGCCAACGCCTTGCGCGGCTGGGTCAAAGACCTGATTTCACTGCAAAGCTCGCGCCTGACGCTGCTCATCACATCGTTCGGCTTCAAACACGGCATCCCGCTCGACGCCGATCTGGTATTCGATGTGCGCTGCCTGCCCAACCCGCATTACGACCCGGTGCTGCGCCCGCAAACTGGCCGTGACGCCGATGTCATCGCCTTTCTGGAAGGGGTACCGGAAGTCGCCGAGATGCTGGCCGACATTCAGGCTTATGTGACTAAATGGCTGCCGTGCTATATCGGCGACAACCGCGCCTATCTGACCGTGGCGATTGGCTGCACCGGCGGGCAGCATCGCTCGGTGTATTTTGCCGAACACCTAGCTGCCCATTTCGCCACGCTGGAACAAACCCTGGTACGCCATCGGGAGCTACGTTGAACCCGTTGGCGCTGCTGCGCCCAGGTAACTGGCAGGCGCTACTGCGCCCTGGCGACTGGCTGGTACTGCTGACGGGCGCAGTGGCGGCAGCGTGGCTGGCTGGCACATTCTGGTTTGGCGCACCCGGCCAGCGCCTGATCATCAAACGCGGCGGGCAGGTGTTTCTCGAAACGCCATTGACCCAGCCGCGCATCGTCGACGTCGGCGGCCCGCTTGGCATCACCCGCGTGCAAATCGCTGCGCACCGTGCGCGCGTGCTGGCCGACCCCGGACCGCGCCAGTTGTGCGTCCATCAAGGCTGGTTGAGCCGCGCCGGCGAAGCAGCCATCTGTCTGCCGAATCAGGTCAGCGTTGAAATTGCCGGGCGCGTCAAAACCTATGACAGTCTCAACTATTAAGCTCCACGCCACTGCACAAGACCACCGCATTGCGCGGCTGGCGGCACTGGCCATCGGCCTGACGCTGATGGAAGCAGCGATCCCGTCGCCCCTGCCCGGCGTCAAGCCGGGGCTGGCCAATATCGTTACGCTTATCGTGTTGCACCAATACGGTTTGAAAACCGCTGTCTGGGTATCTCTGTTGCGCGTGCTGGCGGGCAGCCTGCTGCTGGGCAGCTTTCTGACGCCGGGATTCTTTCTCAGCCTGAGCGGCGCCGTATTGAGCCTGGCCGTGCTCGGACTGGCGACACATCTGCCGCAACGCTGGTTCGGTGCCGTCAGCCTGAGCATTCTGGCTGCGTTTGCGCACATTGCCGGGCAACTGGCGTTGGTGTATTTCTGGCTCATTCCCACCGCAGGCGTACTGTATCTGAGCCCGATTTTCGCCACCGCCGCGCTGGTATTCGGTCTGGCCAACGGCCTGATAGCCGCCCGATTGCTGGCCCCGCCCCACGCCTCAACCCGCCTTCAGGAGGTTGCATGAACCCCGTCCCGCGTCGCGTCACCCTTGCCCTCACCGGTGCTTCCGGCATGCCCTACAGCCTGCGCTTGCTGGAGTGTCTGCTCGCCGCCAACATCCATGTCTATCTGCTGGCTTCGAGTGCCGCGCACATCGTCGCCAAACAGGAGCTCGGCCTCACCTTGCCCGCACGCGCCAGCGAATTGCAGGCGTTCCTGAC
>DMQT01000071.1:0-3094 GCA_003455595.1 Betaproteobacteria bacterium | reverse complement strand
AACCTGATTGAACGCGCCGCCGACGTCACCATCAAAGAACAACGCAAGCTGATTCTGGTGCCGCGCGAAACGCCCTACTCGGCACTGCATCTGGAAAACATGCTCAAGCTGGCGCGGCTGGGGGTGGTGATCCTGCCGCCGAATCCGGGGTTTTACCACCATCCGCAGCGTATCGAAGACCTGGTGGATTTTGTGGTGGCGCGCATTCTCGATCATCTCGGCGTGCCGCATACGCTGATGGCGCGCTGGGGCGAAGCTGCGGGAGAGACAATATGAATTGGTTAAAAGACAAAATGCCGCTGATGTTCGACCCGAACAACGCCCCGCGCAGTCTGGACATTCCGATTTTTCCACTGCATACCGTACTGTATCCGGAAGCCTTGCTGCCGCTCAAGATTTTCGAGCCGCGCTACATGGATATGGTCAAAACCTGCCTGAAAAATGACACGCCTTTCGGTATCTGTCTAATCCAGGAAGGCAGCGAAGTAGGCGCGCCCGCCATGCCGCATGCCATCGGCACGCTGGCCAGTATCGGCCACTGGGACATGCCGCAACTCGGCATCCTGCACATCATGACGCAGGGCGGCGAGCGCTTTTTCATTGAGGACAGCGAAGTGGCGCGCGATGGACTGATCCACGCCCAGGTGGTGCTGATGGCAGCCGAAGCCACGCAAGCTGTACCCGCCGAATTTGCCGGCAGCGTGGCGGTGCTGCACCACATCATCGACGAACTTGGTGAGGCGCGCTTTAGCCAGCCGCTGCGGCTGGACGACGCCAGTTGGCTGGGCTACCGCCTGGCCGAAACGCTACCGCTCAAGGCCAGCGTCAAACAGGATTTACTGGAAATGAATGACAGCCTGATACGGCTGAAAATTCTGTGGGAGTTTCTCAAGCGCCACGGCCTGGTGGATGCTGACTGAGGCTTATGCCGCAGCCAGCATCGCCCGCCGCACTTTCCCATACGCTGCCAACAAGCGCTGATGAATATCACTCCCCACCCCATCCATGCCGATAGCAGGCAAGCCGAAAAAGCGCAGCTCGCCACGTAGCAGGGATTGCGCCTGTGCCAGCGTTTCCGCACCATACAGGCTTGCCAGCGCTGTCTCATACGCGCCAGGCTCGGGCAGGTTCAGCAGCGTGTCCAGGCAGCAATAAACCGTGTGCCGTGCCGGGTTGATTTGTTCGAAATGGCGCAGCCAGTGACAGCCGTCGCGGCTGGCGTCCATATCGCCGATGGCCAGCGCCAGCAGGGTTTTGAGTTCGCCCACGCGCAGATCCTTCCAGTGCGAACCGGGCGCTACCGCGATACCCAGCAGCGCAGCAACCGGGCGCTGGTCGTCCAGCGCCCGTTCCTCGATCTCGTCGAGCACCGCGCGGCACGCGGCATCATCCAGTTGCGGCAGGTTCAATAACGCCTGACGCAGCGGGATGGCGACGCTGTTGTTGTCCCATTCCAGATCGTCCAGCGGGTAAATCTCCGAGACGCCGGGCACAATGATGCGGCAGGCATAGACGCCCAGATGGGTGAAGTCCGTGATATAAATATCATGACCCTCCGCATGGAGGCGTTCGCACAGCCAGGCGAATTCCTGCTCGGTACTGCCGTTGAAATCGCATTCTGAAAATTCAAAATCCGGCGTAGCGCGCAGGAATTCCCAGCTCAATACACCACTGGAATCGACGAAGTGAATTTCCAGATTCTGCGGATCGGCAATTTCTTCACGGTCGAAGCCCGGTGCGGGAAAACCCGCCAAGGCATCGAGCGCGCGACCTTGCAGCAGCTCGGTCAAGGCGCGTTCCAGCGCGACTTCAAAACGCGGATGCGCGCCAAAGCTGGCAAAGCAGCCCTGATCGTGCGGGTTAAGCAAGGTGACGTTGAGCACCGGATAGCGCCCGCCGAGCGAGGCGTCTTTCACCACGATACCGAATCCGGCGGCACGCAGCCCGGCAATGCCAGCGGCAATGTGCGGGTAACGCGCGATAACCGCTTCCGGCACATCGGGCAGGCAGATCGCCTCGGCGATGATGCGGAATTTAACGTGGCGTTCAAAGATTTCGGACAGCGCCTGGGTGCGCGCCTCGGTGGCAGTGTTGCCCGCCGCCATGCCGTTGCTGACATACAGGTTGCCGATGACATTCACCGGCAGCCAGACGCTTGCACCATCGCGCTGGCGTATATAGGGCAACGCGCAGATACCGCGTTNNCGTCGGGGTCGTACAGCGCACGCAAATCCGGCGTCAGCAAATCGATCGGCCAACTGCCGTCGGCATTGAGCGCAAACCATTGCTCACGCGGATAATGCACCCATTCGGCATTGGCGAGCGTTTCGCCGAGATAGTAATGCGACCAGAAATAATTGCAGCTCAGGCGTTCAAAAAACTCGCCCAGCGCGCTCGCGCGTGCCGCCAGTTGCGATGCGCCCTTGCCGTTGGTGAACAGCAGCGGGCAATCGCGTTCGCGGATGTGCACCGACCACACCCCCTCCACCGGGTTGAGCCAGGAGCGTTCCTCGATGTGGAAATCCAGCGCCAGCAATTTGGCCTGCATGGTGGCGATAGACGCTTCCAGCGAGGCGTCCTTACCGACGATAAAGTGCGCTTCTGACATGGGAATCCTTGGCTGTAGAGGGGTTGGGGTAATACCGGACTGGAATTAACGTAGCCCTTCGGCCTTGCGGTCGCGCCCGAGCAGTTCGTCCACCACCACGCCGGGCGGCACACCGTCGTACAGCACGCGGCACACGGCATGGGTGATGGGCATGTCGACGCCCAACTGCGTGGCGAGACGGTCCACTTCGCGCGCGGTAGTGACGCCTTCGGCAACGTGCCCCAGGCCGCGCAAAACGGATTCGAGGCTGTCGCCGCTGGCCAGCCGCAGGCCGGTCTGACGGTTGCGCGACAGATCACCGGTGCAGGTCAGAATCAAATCGCCCATGCCGGTCAGCCCCATGAAGGTCTCGAGTTGGCCGCCCAGCGCCAGGCCCAAACGCGTAATTTCGGCCACGCTGCGGGTAATCAGCGCGGCGCGTGCGTTGTGACCAAAATGCAGGCCGTCGCTGATGCCCGCCGCAATGGCGATGACGTTTTTCAGCGC
>DMQT01000174.1:1376-4544 GCA_003455595.1 Betaproteobacteria bacterium | reverse complement strand
GCTGTTGAGTGGCGACGATACTGCGCTGGCGGGTTTTGATGAATGGCTGGATAGCGCCTGTCTCGGCGGTGCGTTACCGCCGGCAGTGGCAACGGATTTGCAGAGCGCAGCAGCGGCGTACCATCTGGATGAGGTAGCAGAAAGCTATTTGTCGCAGGCATATGCCCGCGCACCGGACCATCCGGCAGTGCATATCGCGCTCTACCGTTTCTACTTCTACAAAAATCGTTTGAGCGAGGCGCTGGCCGTGGCGCAGCGTTGCCTTGCCAAGACGGCAGTCGATCTTGGCTTGCCCGTCGATTGGCGTGAAATTGCGCCGGATCATGCCGTGTTTGCCAGCCATGCCGACAGTTTCGCTGCAGCGCCGCGTTTTTACCTATTCACCCTGAAAGGCTGCGCTTATCTGAATATGCGTCTGGGTGAGCTGGAGCAGGGTGAAGCCTTGGTGGCCAAGCTGATAGCGCTTGATCCGACCGACAAACTGGGTGGTTCGGTACTACAAGGCATACTTGATCGAGTGGGGCAAAATGATGATGACGAGTGACGTTGTTGAAGCTTTTGAAGCGCTTGACTGGCAGGCGCAGCCGATAGATTGTACGACTTGCGTACATCGCGCCCTGCTTGCCGAAGGCCAGTGCGAATCGCAACATGCCTGCGTGTTCGACCGCTATGCGCTGCGCATAGACCGCTTCTTTCGCTGGAATCCGGCGTTAGCCAAGGATTATCTCAAGCATCCGTATTTTGAGGTGCGTGCCATCGCCGCGAAATATGTCGAGGTGTTTTATTTGCCGCAACTGATAGCGGACGAGGACGAAACGGTGCGCTGGAGCGCAGCACAACGCCTGACGTTGCGTCAGTTGCGCTTATTGCGCGAGGATCCCGACCGCGAAGTGCGGATACGCGTGGCCACCCGGTTGCCGGAAAGCGAATTGAAAACCATGCTGCACGACCCCGATTATTACGTGCGTACCATCGTGGCGCGGCGCCTGCCGGTCGGCTTGCTGCCGTTGATGGTTCACGATGCGGATCGTGAAGTGCGAGCTGAAGTCGCCAAGCGCGTTACGCTGGACGGCTTGCGCCTGATGGCGACAGATCCTGAAGTGGCGGTGCGGCTGGTTGCTGTGCGGCGTTTACCCGCAGCGCAATTGAGTCTGTTCCTCAACGATGAGGACTGGCGGGTTCGCTATGAGGTAGCACAGCGTATTGACGAGAAGCAGCTCTCCGGTTTATTGGCGGATGACGACGAAGCCGTGCGCGAAATCGTGCAGACACGGCAGCGTCTTGTCACACCACTATCGCCAGTCAAGTTAATCCAGTGTGGAGTTCAGCTATGAAAATCAGCCGCGATGACAGCATCGTTGAATTGAGCGGGCCGCCCGATTTCAACTATGGTCAGAAAGTCAAAAGTCTGAAAACCGTACGCAACGACGGCACCTTTCAAGGCAAGGAGATCGGAGACATCCTGGTCAAAAAGGGCGACTACGGCTATGTCACCAGCATTGGTACCTTCCTGCAGCAGTTCTATATCTACGCGGTTGAGTTTGTCGAACACGGTTACCGGGTCGGCATGCGCGGCAAGGAACTGGAGTCGGTTAATGAAGTGAAACCGCACGACCAGGAAGTTCAGGTTTAAGGGAGAAAACCATGATAGAGCCCAGAGTAGCCAAATTCCAGTGGGGTCAGCGTGTTGTGGCGGGTATTGATCTCGTCAACGACGGCTCCTATCCGGAACGCGAAGCCAATGCGTTGCTGGTCACGCAGGGTAGCGTCGGTGAGGTGGTGCAAATCGGTCATCACGTCGATTCCGATACCCCCATCTATCTGGTCGAGTTCGGCGCTGATGCGCAGAGCGGCTGCGTGGTCGGGTGCATGGAAGAAGAAATCCTTCCTGCCTAGTTGATCACAGAGAGCCCATCATGCATAACGGACAGACGGCAAGGTACACAATGACGGGCGCAAATTATCCCGTGCCTTACGTCGTCGGTCCGCATCCGAACGAATTTGACCTGCGGCGCATAACGCGTTTGCTGGCGCAGCGCGTGCGCTATCGTTATGTCCAGCCGGAAGTGCAGGCCATCGTCGGCGGTTACCAGATAGTCAGCCCATGCTGTTCGCGCAACATTGACGCCAGCGGCGGCATGATAGACATTGCCCGGCTGGAATATGCGGATTCAGAAGGGGTGTGGCGGCTTTATCACAAGGATCACAAGCTGGCCGTATGGAAGCTGCACTCGGTAGCGCCGATGTTGCAAATGCTGATTGCGCCGCTGAATGAGGATCCGTCGCGGGTGTTCTGGCAATGAGTTCACCTGCGCTGGTCTACGCCGACAACAACGCGACCACGCCCCTGGCGCCCGAAGTGCTTGAGGCGATGATAGCGTGCCTGGCCGATTGCTACGGCAACCCGTCGAGCCTGCATCGTATCGGCGCGGCGGCCAGGCAAGTGGTGAAGGATGCACGCAGCAAAGTGGCTGCACTGCTCGGCGCAACGCCGGCGGAGATCGTGTTTACCAGCAGCGCCACCGAGAGCAACCATCTGGCGATTCTGGGTGCGCTGGGGTGCAATCAATCACGGCGTCATCTGGTGACCACGACGGTAGAACACCCCTCCACGCGTCTGCTGCTGGCGCGCCTTGCTGCTGAAGGTGTAGCCGTCAGCGAAATCGGCGTCGATGCCGACGGCCTGCCCGACCTGGCCGCGCTGGAAGCCGCGATCACGCCGCAGACCGCGCTGGTGAGCATGATGTGGGCGAACAACGAGACCGGCACTATCCTGCCGGTGGCCGAGGCGGCGGCGATTGCCGCCAGACATGGTGTGCTTTTTCACACCGATGCGGTGCAGGCGGTGGGCCGTGTGCCTGTGGATATGCGCCAAGTACCGGCTGATTTGCTGTCGCTGTCAGGACACAAGCTGCACGCAGCCAAAGGCGTTGGCGTGCTTTTCGTGCGCAAGGGTTTCAAGCTGCCGCCGTTGCTGTGGGGGCATCAGGAGCGCGGCCGGCGTGGCGGCACCGAGAACGTCGCCGCGATTGTCGGGCTGGGCGTTGCTGCGGAACTCGCTCAATCAAATATGGAGGCTGATAGCGCTTACGTTGCTGCGCTGCGTTATCGGCTCGAGCAGGGCATCCTGCGACAGTTGCCATTCGCCTGCGTCAATGGCGGCGGGGC
>DMQT01000174.1:0-1346 GCA_003455595.1 Betaproteobacteria bacterium | reverse complement strand
ACCGCTGGCGGCACCGAGCCCTCCCATGTATTGCTGGCGATGGGTCAGTCGCGCGCTGCGGCGCTCGCCTCGGTGCGCTTTTCACTGAGTCGTTACAACACTGCGGTTGAAGTCGATCGTATCCTCGACGTATTGCCGGGCATCGTGCGGCCGCTCGCCGGAATGGCAGCATGATGCGGCCTGAATTGAAGCATTCACTGGAACCCACAGCATGAAAATCATGATCCGCAAGAATGCCGCTGGCGCGTTGTCCGCCTACGTGCCGAAGAAAGACCTGGAAGAACCCATTGCCTCAATGGAGAAACCGGACATGTGGGGCGGCATGATTACACTGGCTAACGGCTGGCAACTGGCACTGCCGGAAATGGCGGCGGACACCCGATTGCCGATTACTGTTGATGTACGCAAAGTGAATGACTGACATGACTATTTCCATGGATCAGGTTGAAAACCTCGCCAGTGTGCTGGTGGCATTGCCCAGTGGAGAAAATCCCGTCCCAATAGTGCGCGCCAGCTTCCCGGAACTCGCAGTATCGCGTTGCGATGCCGCCGATATGCGTGATGAAACACCGTTTTGCCGCGTGGGTGATTTTGACGTGTTTCTGGTCGATACCAGCAGCCACTGCTGGCGCATTATCGATGAGCCCGCCACCGCGACCGGCCTTATTCTCGCCGCGCGCAGCTGACTGAAAGACACTTATGGAACCGGACTGGATCACGCTCACCGACCCCGACATCAGCACCCACGAACTGGTTGTCGTCACGAATGTGCTGAAATCATCGCGTCTGTCGGCTGGGCCGGTGGTCGAGCAATTTGAAGATGCATTCGCCGAGCACCTCGGGCGCCGCTACGGTATCGCTGTAGCCAGCGGCACGATCGGCTTGATGGTCAGTCTACGCGCGCTCGGCATTGGTCCCGGCGATGAAGTGATTGCCAGTGCCTATGCCTGGCACCAGATCGCGCATGCCATCGTGCTGGTCGGTGCGACACCGGTATTTGCCGATATCGACTACTGGTCGGGCACGTTGTCGGTGGAGAAGGCCGCTGCCAAAATCACTCCGCATACACGGGCTATCGTGGCTGGCAATACCAACGGCCATCCGGCTGCCTGGGAGCCATTTCGCGCGCTGGTCGAGGAACAGGGTATCAAGCTGATCGAGGACTCTACCGAAGCGATAGGCTCGCGCTATAAAGGGCAAGTAGTGGGTACGTTCGGCGATCTGTCGATATTCGATTTTTCCCAGCCGTCGGCGCTGTGTTGCGGCGAAGGCGCGATGATCGTGACCGACGACCACGACCTCGCCAGCGAGTTGCGCTATCACCGCAGTCGCGGTCTGGATGAACG
>DMQT01000186.1:4203-5722 GCA_003455595.1 Betaproteobacteria bacterium | reverse complement strand
AGGCGTTGTCGCGGATCTGCGCACCCGGATGCCCCTTGGCGAGGTCAGCAGCATGGGCAGCAATCTTGTACGCCATGATGCCGTCCTTCACGTCGTTCTTGTCAGGCAGGCCGAGATGCTCTTTCGGTGTCACGTAACACAGCATGGCGGTGCCATACCAGCCGATCTGCGCTGCGCCAATCGCCGAGGTGATGTGATCGTAGCCCGGTGCGATGTCGGTCGTAAGCGGCCCGAGCGTATAGAACGGCGCTTCGTCGCACCAGTCCAGTTGCAGGTCCATATTTTCTTTGATGAGCTGCATCGGCACGTGGCCGGGGCCTTCGATCATCACCTGGCAATCGTGCTTCCAGGCAATCTGCGTCAACTCGCCCAGCGTCTTCAGTTCAGCCAGTTGTGCTTCGTCGTTGGCGTCGTAGATTGAACCCGGACGCAAGCCATCGCCCAGGCTGAAACTCACGTCATACGCTTTCATGATCTCGCAGATGTCTTCGAAATGCGTGTAGAGGAAGCTTTCCTTGTGGTGCGCCAGGCACCATTTGGCCATGATCGAGCCACCGCGCGACACAATCCCGGTCATGCGCTTGGCGGTCAGCGGCACATGCGCCAGACGTACCCCGGCGTGAATGGTGAAGTAGTCCACGCCCTGCTCGGCCTGCTCAATCAAGGTGTCGCGGAACATTTCCCAGGTCAGATTCTCGGCCTTGCCGTCGACCTTTTCCAGCGCCTGATAAATCGGCACCGTGCCGATCGGCACCGGCGAATTGCGGATGATCCACTCGCGCGTTTCGTGAATATTTTTGCCGGTAGACAAATCCATCACCGTGTCACCGCCCCAGCGGATCGCCCAGGTCATTTTTTCGACCTCTTCCTGAATCGACGAACCCAGCGCCGAATTGCCGATATTGGCGTTGATCTTGACCAGGAAATTGCGCCCGATAATCATCGGCTCGGTTTCCGGGTGATTGATGTTGGCCGGAATGATGGCGCGGCCCCGGGCAATCTCGTCACGTTCGAATTCCGCTGTGATTGCTTCCGGCAACGCCGCGCCATAATTGTGGCCACGGTGCTGACGCCCCAGCAGTTCGAACATTTTCTGTCCGGTCGGGCCCGATGTCTTGAGCGCTTCCAGGTATTCCTTACGACGCATGTTTTCGCGGATGGCGACGTATTCCATCTCCGGCGTGATGATACCCTGCCGCGCGTAGTGCATTTGCGTGACATTCTTGCCCGCCAGTGCACGCCGGGGCTGACGCACCAGACCGGGGAAACGCATCTCGGTCAGCGCCGGGTCGTGCAGGCGCTCGGTGCCGTATTCCGAACTCAGGCCGCTGAGCGCTTCGGTGTCGTTACGCTCGGCAATCCAGCCGACGCGCACGTCTTCCAGCCCGTTACGGATGTCGATCTGCGCGTCCGGGTCGGAATAGGGCCCCGAGCAGTCGTACACGTAAATCGGCGGATTGGGCTCGGCACCGAACGAAGCCGGCGTATCGGACTGGCTGATTGCGCGCATCGGCACCTG
>DMQT01000186.1:709-4079 GCA_003455595.1 Betaproteobacteria bacterium | reverse complement strand
GCAGCCGCGTCCACATGTGCGGTGGCGGCGATGAATTGGGGATTGGCGTTCATGGAGTGCTCCAAAAAATGCGGGAGCACGCTGATGCGTGCTTCCCTACGACGGCATGACCCGTATCAGGTTCAAAGGGTGTATCTCACTCCACGCCCAAACGGCACGGAGACCCCTAGCAGAGGTGTTAAATTAAAGGAAATATGGAATAATCGCAAGGAATTAGTGCGCGCCAAGGTACCCGACGATGAATATCGAACAAGCCCGTTTCAACATGATCGAACAGCAAATCCGCACTTGGGACGTGCTGGATCAGGACGTGCTCAATCTCCTGTCCAAGGTCAAGCGCGAAGAATTCGTGCCGCAGACTTACCGCACACTGGCGTTCGTCGACATGGAAATCCCGCTGGGTCACGGTGAAGCCATGATGCAGCCCAAAATGGAAGCGCGCATCATCCAGGAACTCGCGATCCAGAAAACCGACAAGATTCTCGAAATCGGCACCGGCAGTGGCTACCTCACCGCGTTGCTCGCACATCAGGGGCACCACGTTCACAGTGTCGATATCGCGCCCGAGTTCAAAACCCAGAGCGAAGCCAAACTCAAGGCACACGGCTTCAACAACGTCTCGCTTGAAGTCGGCGACGCCGCAGCGGGCTGGTCGCGCCATGGTCCCTACGACGTGATCGTGCTGACCGGTTCCACCCCGGTGCTACCTGAAGTGTTCAAGCATGATCTGAAGCCCGGTGGCCGTCTGTTTGCCATCGTCGGCGACGCCCCCACCATGCATGCCAAGCTGATTACCTGCGTCGCGGCAGGTGCTTACAATTCGGTCACGCTGTTTGAAACCAGCGTCAAACCGCTGATTAACGCCGTACAACCCGAACGTTTCGTGTTCTGATGCAACAGCTCAAACCGCAGGATTTGCAGCACTGGCTAGCCGACCCGGCGCGCGCCAAGCCGCTATTACTGGACGTGCGCGAGCCCTGGGAATATCAGTACTGCCATCTGCCTAACGCCCTGCTCATACCAATGAACAGCGTGCCCGGCAAACTGGCCCAGCTTGACCAGTTAGCGCCAACGGTGGTGATTTGCCACCACGGCATGCGCAGCATGCAGGTCGGGCGCTACCTGGAGCACAGCGGCTTTGCTCATATCTACAACCTGCAAGGCGGTGTCGATGCCTGGGCTGCCAGCGTCGATCCTGACATGCCCACCTACTGATTCGCCTGCGTCAGTGCATTATTCAGGACGCCTTATGAATCGATATACCCTGTTGTTCATTGGCGCGGGTTTTAGCCACCTGGCTGCGGCTGCCAACCTCACCGACACATTCCACGCAGCGCAGGCCAGCGACCCGGCCTATGCCTCTGCCCAAGCCAGCTACCGTGCCGGCCTTGAAAAACTGCCGCAGGCGCGTGCCGGGCTGCTGCCGCAGATCAGCGCCAGCGCCAGTGCAATCCACAACGACACGGATTCTTCCGCCTTCGGCAAGCTCGATTACACGACCAAAAACGCAGCGATTCAGGTGCTGCAGCCGATCTACCGCAAGCAGTCTTACACCCTCTACGCCCAGGCGCAGCAGCAAATCAGCGTCGCCGAGGCGCAATTGAGCAGCGCCGATCAGGATTTAGTGCTGCGCGTGGCGCAGGCGTATTTTGACGTGCTGCAAAGCCAGGACGCATTGCGCTTCATCCAGGCGCAGCAGGCCGCCATCGCCGAGCAGCTGGCGCAGGCCAAACGCAGTTTTGAAGTGGGTAGCGCCACCATAACCGATAGCAACGAAGCGCAGGCACGCGCCGATCTATCCAACGCACAGGAAATTGCCGCGCTAAATGATCTCGATCTCAAGCGCCGCGCCCTCAACCGCATTGTAGGCAGCACACCCGGCACGCTGGCAGTACTCGGCAACACACTGCAGCCGGTTGCCCCTAGCCCCGCCAGTCTGGACGCCTGGATTGCGCGCGCTGAAGCCGGCAGTCCACAACTCAAGGCGCAGCGCGCTGCGTTCAACATCGCGCAGCTCGAAATCGAGCGCAACCGCGCGGGGCATTACCCCACGCTCGACGCTGTCGCCAGCTACAGCGACGCACGCGACCAGAATTTCGGCAATTTCCAGGTTAACAACAAAACCACGCAAATCGGCCTGCAATTCAACCTGCCGCTGTACCAGGGCGGCCTGGTTAATTCACGCGTGCGCGAAGCCGTTGCCAACCAGGACAAAGCCCGTGCCGACCTGGAAGATACGCGACGGCAAATTGACTTGACCACCAGCCAGGCCTATCTCGGCGTTACCAGCGGCGCGGCGCAGGTCAAGGCACTGGAACAGGCGCTGGTGTCGAGCCAGACTTCACTCAACTCAAGCAAACTCGGTCTGGAAGTCGGCGTGCGCACCACGCTCGACGTGCTCAATGCACAGCAACAGCTGTATGCCACCCAGCGCGATCTGGCCGCCGCCCGCTACGCCTATCTCCTGTCCGGATTACGCTTGAAAGCCGCAGCCGGCAGCCTGACTGAAACCGACCTGGCCGAAGTTGACCGTTATCTGATCCCGGCCAAATAAGACTGCTCACGCTTAACGCGGCGGCAGATGCAATGCGATCATGCGCATGATGCGCTGCGTCGCGCCCCGATGGGCACGGCTGAATGCCAGCGCGGCCGCAGCCATCTCGCCGCGCCGGGGGGCTGAATACAGCAACTCGCCCAGGCGACGCGCCAGCGCGGGCGCATCGGTGACTTGCAACGCCGCACCGCACGTCACCGCTTGTCGCACCGCATCGGTGAAATTCCAGGTATGCGGCCCCACCAGCATCGGGCAGCCGACAGCAGCAGCTTCAATCAGATTCTGCCCGCCAAACGGCAACAAACTCCCGCCGATAAACGCCACATCCGCCGCGCGGTAATACGCGAATAGCTCACCCATGCTGTCGCCCAGCACCACGGCCGTATCCGGCGCGATGGACTGATTGGCGCTGCGGCGCTGATACTTGACGTGGTGCTTTTCCAGCAGCGCGGCGACTTCATCAAAGCGCTGTGGATGGCGCGGCACAATCACGGTCAGCAAATCCGGTGTGGCGGCTTCGTTGATGGCTTCGAAAACGAGCGCCTCCTCGCCTTCGCGCGTGCTGGCTGCGAGAAACACCGCCCGGTCGGCGCCGAATGTTGCACGCAACTGCTTGCCCAGCGCCATTTGTTCAAGCGGTGGCGTGCTGTCGAATTTCAGATTGCCGGTAATTTCCACGCCTTTTGCACCCAGCGCCTGCAGCCGTCTGGCGTCGGTTTCGCCCTGCGCCGCAATGCCCGACAACTGACCCAGGCTGACGCGCACCAACGCCTTTAATTTGCGGTAACGCCGCGCCGAACGCGCCGACAGCCGCGC
>DMQT01000186.1:0-618 GCA_003455595.1 Betaproteobacteria bacterium | reverse complement strand
CAGGATTGAAATGCCGCACAAAGCGCCGCACTGCAAAGCGATAATCGTAAGGCAGGTAGGCGCGCAGCACGCTGTCGCCAAACAGCGCTTCACTGGTGGCGCGTCCGGTCGGCGTAGTGTGCGTGATTAAAATGCGGTGGGTCGGATATTGCGCCTGCAAGGCTTTGACCAGTGGCACGGCGGCGCGCGTTTCGCCCACCGATACCGCGTGCAACCAAATCAGCGGCTGCGTTGGCCGGATACGGTAAAAGCCGAAACGCTCACCCCAGTGACGCAAATACGCAGGCTGCTTGCGCGCGCGCCAGAGCAGGTGCAGCAACGCATACGGCAACGCCAGCAATAACAATAAGCCATAGGCAATTCGGGCAATCAGCAGGTTCATGGCGGCATTCTAACAGCACGCTCAACGTCACCGAAAAAGCCGGAGGCGCATGCTAGAATCAGCCCACTATTTCGAGGAGATAACATGAAGATTCTGGTTACCGGCGCTGCAGGTTTTATCGGCATGCACACCGCAAAACGCCTGCTGCAACGGGGCGACGAAGTCGTCGGTGTCGATAACCTGAACGACTACTACGACGTCAACCTCAAGCAGGCACGCCTGGCGCAGCTCCAGCC
>DMQT01000287.1 GCA_003455595.1 Betaproteobacteria bacterium | reverse complement strand
CTGGTTTACACCGCGTTCTCCGGTAGCCACCAGGACGCCATCCGCAAGTGCCTGCAACAGCAACGCAGCGATGAGCCGTGGCAAGTCGCCTATTTGCCCATCGACCCGAAAGACCTGGGGCGCGATTATCAGGCGGTGATCCGCGTCAACAGTCAGTCCGGCAAGGGCGGCGTGGCGTTTGTGCTGGAGCGCGATTACGGCCTCAACCTGCCGCGCTGGATGCAGGTCGAACTGGCGCAAGTGGTACAGCGCGCAAGCGAGGCGCAGGCGGGTGAAGTCGACAGCGCGCGCATCCATGAACTGTTCATGCAGACCTTCGTCAATGACCACGCCCACATCTGGCTGAATGGCTATCGCCTGGAGCGCAGCGGCGAGCACGACATGCTGTCCGCGAAAATCGACGTCGGCAACCAGACGCAGTTGATCCAAGGCGCAGGCGAAGGTGCCATTTCAGCCTTTGTGCAAGGCTGGATGCGCCACAGCGGCCAGCACATCAACGTGGTCGATTACAGCGAGCACGCCCTCGGCAGCGGCACCGACGCCGAAGCCGTGGCCTATATCCAGCTCAATATCGACGGCCAGCGCGTGGCCGGTGCCGCGTTCGACCACGACACGGTCAGCGCGTCGCTCAAGGCGGTATTGAGCTGTATTCGGAACAACAACACACAGGCCCAAAAAGTAGTGTGGTGAAGGGCATGCAGGCTAAACAAGTGTTGGCCACTGTTTACGCCCCTAGCGGCTCGATCCCCGGCAGCGTCATGAACGCCTGTTCGCGCAGCGTATCGACAAAATCGCGGTGAAACGCACGGCTGGCGTCGCTGTCGCGCGCGGCGGTATAAAGCCCGCTCCACAAACCGTTTTTGCCAATCGGCCGCGCCACCACGTAGCCACGTTCGAGAAACGGCTGCACCGCCCATGCTGGCAAAGCAGCCAACCCCTTGCGGCTGGCAACCAGTTGCACGATAGCGATGGTGAGCTCGGCCAGACGCCGTTCCGGGTTGACCCCGGCGGGTTTCAGCACGCGCCGCACCACGTCGAGCAGGCGATCCGGTGCAGGATAGGTAATCAGCGGGTCGTGCGCGAAATCCCTGGCGGTTAAATACGCCTTGCTCGCCAGCGGGTGCCCGGTCGCCATCAGCGCCAGCATCTCGTAGCGGAACAGTGGGCTGAACGTCACACCCTTGTGGCGCGCGGTTTCCGACACGATCACCAGGTCGGCCTTGTCCTCATGCAGCAGCGCCAGCGGATCGGTATGAAAGCCGCCCACCAGGTCCATCTCCACCTCCGGCCAGTGCGCGCGGTAGGCGTCCATGCCCGGCATCAGCCAGTCGTAGCAGGTGTGGCACTCCACCGCGATGCGCAACCTGCCCGGCTGGTTGTCCTCGGCCAGGCGCGTCAGGTCGCGTGTGGCGGCTTCCATTTTTGGCAGCACCTCCTGCGCTAGCGCCAGCAGCCGCACACCCGCAGGCGTGGCGCGCAACGGGCGGCTGCGTTCGAACAGCGCCACGCCGTAATGCGCTTCCAGCGCCACCAGTTGATGCGACAGCGCCGACTGGGTCAGGTGCAGCCGGGTGGCGGCGCGCGTCAGGCTGCCGCTGTCATTGAGCGCCTCGATCACGCGCAGATGTTTGAGTGTAAGCATGTATGAATAAAATTCATGTAATTGACGAAAATTTATCGTTTGTATCATAAAGCATGGCGACGCATCATGCACCCCATCGCCATTTTTTAGAGCAAACGACCATGACCACCATCCATACCCTCGGCTTTCCCCGCATCGGCAAACAGCGTGAACTGAAATTCGCGCTGGAAAAATTCTGGCGCGGCGAGATCGACGCCGACGCGCTGGAAGCCACTGGCCGCGATTTGCGCGCGCAGCACTGGCAGATTCAGCGCGATGCCGGGCTGGATTTCGTCGCGGTAGGCGACTTTNNNNCGCTATTTCACCCAGGCACGCGGCGTGGCAAACGAGGCCAAATCGTGCTGCGGCGGCCACAGCGAAGCCAACGACAACAGTGAAGCCGACGATCAGGGCACCTTGGCGCTGGAAATGACCAAATGGTTCGATACCAATTACCACTATCTGGTACCGGAATTCACCCCGGACACCGCGTTCAAGCTCAGTTCTGAACGCCTGTTCGACGAAGTGGCCGAAGCGCAAGCGCTGGGGCACACCGTCAAGGTCACGCTGGTCGGCCCGCTGACCTTCCTGTTCCAGGGCAAAGAAAAAACGACCGGGTTTGACCGCCTGTCCCTGCTCGATCAATTGCTCCCGGTCTACGGTGAAATCCTGGTGCGCCTGAAAACACTGGGGGTGCAATGGGTGCAGCTGGACGAGCCCATCCTGTGTCTGGACTTGCCCGCCGCGTGGAAAACCGCGTTCGAGCCTGCTTACAACCGCCTCAACGCTAGCGGGGTAAAAATCCTGCTGGCGACGTATTTCGGCGCGCTCGACGACAACGCCGTGCTGGCGTGCGCACTACCGGTGGCCGGGCTGCATATCGACGCGGTGCGTGCGCCGCAACAGCTGACCACGGTGCTCGACCGCCTGCCGCATTACAAGGTGTTGTCGCTGGGCGCTATCGACGGCCGTAACATCTGGCGTGCCGATCTGGACAAAACCCTGGCGTTTATCCAAAGCGCCCACGCCAAACTGGGCGAGCGCCTGTGGCTGGCGCCGTCGTGCTCCTTGCAGCACGTGCCGGTGGATTTGGCGGGCGAAAACAAGCTTGACGCCGAACTGCGTGCCTGGCTCGCATTCGCAGTGCAAAAACTGGACGAACTGGCGGCGCTGAAAAGCGCGCTGGATCTGGGTATCGACCCGACTGCGGCAGCATTTGTCGCGTCCCGCGCTGCGGCCGCTTCACGCCGGGCCAGCCCACGTGTGCACAACCCGGCGGTAACAACACGCCGCGCCACGCTGACAGCCGATGTGGATCAACGCGCAACGCCCTTCAAGGCGCGCCAGGCCAAACAGCGCCTGCGCTTTAACCTGCCAGCTTTCCCTACGACAACGATAGGTTCATTCCCGCAAACCCGGGAAATCCGCGCCGCACGCGCTGCATTCAAGCGCGGCGAGCTATCCGCAGCGGCTTACACCGAAGCGATGCAGCGCGAAATCAAACTGGCGGTGGACAAGCAGATCAGCCTCGGGCTGGACGTGCTGGTGCACGGCGAGGCCGAGCGCAACGACATGGTGGAATATTTCGGCGAGCAGCTGGCCGGTTTCGCCTTCACGCAAAATGGCTGGGTGCAGAGCTACGGCTCGCGCTGCGTCAAGCCGCCCGTTATCTACGGCGACGTGTCGCGCCCCGCGCCGATGACGGTGGACTGGACTGCCTACGCGCAAAGCCTGACCAGCCTGCCGATGAAAGGCATGCTCACCGGCCCGGTCACCATCCTGCAATGGTCGTTCGTGCGCGACGACCAGCCGCGCAGCGAAACCGCGCTGCAAATCGCGCTGGCGATACGCGATGAAGTCGTTGACCTCGAAACCGCCGGGATTGGGATTATCCAGATCGACGAACCTGCCATCCGCGAAGGGCTGCCGTTGCGCCGCGGCGACTGGCCTGTGTATCTGGACTGGGCCGGGCGCGCATTTCGCATCTCCGCCTCGGGCGTGCATGACGAGACGCAGATCCACACCCACATGTGCTATTCCGAGTTCAACGACATCCTGCCCGCCATCGCCGCACTCGACGCCGACGTCATCACCATCGAGACCTCGCGCTCGGACATGGAACTGCTGCGCGGCTTCGGCGATTTCAGCTACCCCAACGAAATCGGCCCCGGCGTGTATGACATCCACAGCCCGCGCGTGCCCAGCACCGCAGACATGACACGCCTGCTGAAAAAAGCCGC
>DMQT01000044.1:8659-16414 GCA_003455595.1 Betaproteobacteria bacterium | reverse complement strand
CAGAATGATGCCGATGTTCTCGATCGAGGAATAAGCCAGCAGACGCTTCATGTCGGTCTGCACCGCTGCGAACATGACGCCGAACAGCGCGGTGATGAGTCCCAACAGCAGCGCCAGCACGCCCCACCATAACTGTTGCGCTTGCAACAGGTCGAAAGTGACACGTAGCAAGCCATAAATTGCCGTTTTCAACATCACGCCGCTCATCAGCGCGGACACTGGCGACGGCGCGGCTGGATGCGCCTCCGGTAGCCAGACATGAAGCGGCAAAACCCCAGCCTTGGCACCGAAGCCGAACAGCGCCAGCAGAAACGTCGCGCTGGCCCAGAATTCGCTGTGCTGGCTGGCACGCATCGCTGCAAAGGTGTAATCGCCATGGCCGCCTTGCAGCACGCCAAAACTCAGTAGTATGCCAATGGCCCCAAGGTGGGCGATCAAAAGATACAGAAAACCCGCGCGCCGAACCTCTGGAACTTTATGGTTGCTGACCACCAGGAAGTACGAAGACAGCGCCATCGTCTCCCACGCGACCATGAACAGATACGCGTCGTCGGCGAGCATCACCAGCGCCATCGCGGCAAGGAAAAAGTGATACTGAAGACCGTAAATGCCGGGTGGCGGACCCTCATCTTTACGAAAATAACCGGCTGAATAAATGGAAATCCCCGCCGACACAGCCCCAAGCAGCACCAGAAAAAATGCCGACAGTGCATCCAGCCGTAGGTGAAAAGGCAAGCCAGGCAAGCCCAGCGCCAGAATGGCCGTCTCTGGCTGCTCGCCCATGCCGATCAAGCCGGCACCGGCCAGAACCAGCCCGCCCACCGCGCCCAACGGAAATAACACATGCCCAACAAAACGCAGATTCTGCGACGCCAACAGACCGAGCGCGCCGAGCACGACCCAGAACACGACGACGCCAAGCATTACGTCTATCGGTAGCAGCTTAAGCGGAATCGTTGCCAGAATGTCCATTATCGGCATCGACAATAGCACCATCGGCTTGCTTCTGTCACGTACATGTCGAAAGAATCATGCCAGTGGGAGCCGCTCACAGGCTAAGAAAGCGTCACTTTCAACGCATCCGGACGCCAGCCTAGTAGCGCCAGCAACACGAAGAATCCCAACAGGTAGCCGACCGGCACAAACCAGCCCCGCCTGATCCACTGCCAGGTGTTTTTGGCCTCAGGAAAGCCATTGCTGATCGCCACCCCGGCGGACGAACCGAACCAGATCATCGAGCCACCGTAGCCGACCGCAAATGCCAGCATGCCCCAGTCATAACCACCCTGTTTTAACGCCAATGCGGTAAGCGGAATGTTGTCGAACACGGCACTGACAAAGCCCAGCCCCAGCGTGGTGTGCCAGCTGGCAGGTG
Source organism: Betaproteobacteria bacterium (assembly GCA_003455595.1). Taxonomy (GTDB): domain Bacteria; phylum Pseudomonadota; class Gammaproteobacteria; order Burkholderiales; family Sulfuriferulaceae; genus Sulfuriferula. The sequence goes on along the minus strand of DMQT01000044.1, from coordinate 15,039 downwards.
GCAGCGCCGCAACCGGCATGAGCGACGCGCTCAACACCAGCGCAATAAGGAATACAGCGCCCTTCCAGGCGTTTTTTGCCTCGCTCCAGGGAATCGGATGCAACAGGCCGCCGATCAGCACGGCAATCCACGCACCCAACGCAGGAAATTCGATCAGCACATTACCCGCGACTGCACCGCCAATAATCAGCCCGGTCGCCAGCACGCGCGTCAAAACCACCACACTCAATACGCCCAACTCTTCGACATCCACGTGCGCATCCCGGCGCGGCGCGGCTTGTATTGGCTGATAACGATGCTGGGCGCGACTGGCAAAAAATCCGACGATCAACAATGCCACCGCTGATGCGATAAACGCGTCAGTAACATGCAATGCGGGCACGCCGGCAATCCACATCATGGTGGTCGTGGTGTCGCCCACTACCGAACCTGCGCCACCGGCATTGCTCGCGGCAACGATGGCGGCCAGGTAGCCAATGCTGACGCGGCCTGCGAACACCTTGCGCGCCACCACGCCGCCGAGGATGGCGGCAGCGATATTGTCGAGAAAAGTGGACATCAGCGCTACCAGGATCAACAGCAGGAAGCCGCCTTTCCAGTCATCCGGCAGAATGCGCGGCATCAGATCCGGCACGCCGGAATCCTCAAAATGACGCGCGAGTATGGCGAAACCGAGCAGCAGGCCCAACAGGTTAAGCACCAGTTTCCACTCGTGCAGAAAATGCGTTGCCAGTCCGTAGTCGAACGCAATCCATTTGTACGCGCTGATGGCCACCAGTCCGACTAGCGCCACTTCCAGATTACGCTGGTGCAGAATCGCCACCCCCGCCAGCGTCGCTGCGAACAGCACGAATTCCAGCGGAATTGACCCCATCACTTGGTTGCTGTCGTCTGATATAGAAACGCATCGGCAAAGAATGCGTCTTCGGGCAAGTTCTGCTGAATGAAAGCGGTGTGTGCGACATCGACCATACCGGGTGCGCCGCAGGCATACACCTCATAGCCTGACAAGCTGGGGAAATCATGCAGGATGGCTTCGTGCACGTAGCCGGTACGGCCTGGCCACGCATCTTCCGGCGCAGGTTCGGATAACACCGGAATAAAGGTGAAATTGGGATATTCCTGCTGCCACTGGCTGGGCAGTTGCGGCATGTACAGGTCACGTAACTGGCGTGCGCCCCAGTACAGCACCATTTCACGCATGCTGTGATGATATAAAGCATGCTCCAGCATGGCTTTGACAGGTGCAAATCCCGTTCCACCCGCCATGAATATGATCGGCTTGTCGCTGTCTTCGCGCAGAAAAAAGCTCCCGAGCGGTCCTTCAAAGCGCAGGATATCTTTCTCTTTCATGGTATTGAAGATGTGATCCGAAAATGCACCGCCTGGAATATGCCGTACGTGTAATTGCAGGAAGTCATCATTGTGGGGTGCATTGGCCAGCGAGAAACTGCGGCGCTGACCATCCTTGAGCAGAATATCGATGTATTGTCCGGCTAGAAACTGTAGTCGCTCATTGGCAGGCAGCTTGAGATGAAGCACCATCACATCGTGTGCCAGGCGCTCAAGTTTGTGTACCCGACATGGCAGGATTTTGATTTGAATATCCTTGGCAGCGCCGACTTCACGACATTCCAGAGTGACGTCGCTCAGCGCCCGTGCCACGCAAAATAGTGCTTTGCCTGCATCAATATCGGCATCGCTCAGGGCGCTGGACTGAAACTCACCATAATCAACCTCGCCACTCAGCACCTTGCCTTTGCACGTCCCGCAGGCACCATTTCGGCACCCATACGGCAGCATGAAGCCTTCTCGTAGCGCAGCTGCAAGCAGGGTTTCACCTTCCTCGGCTACAAGCGTGTGGCCACTGGGCTGAATGGTAATCTGGTGCGACATGAAATTCCTTTAAAATACGCTATGGCGAACATCTTGATTATTGGCTGCGGCGACATCGGCACGCGCTGCGCGCGTCTGCTATTGCCCAAACACCGTATTTTCGCACTGGCGCGTAACGCGGCGGCGGCGAACCGCCTGCATGCCGAAGGCATCGTGCCAATACCGGGCGATCTCGATCAGGCGGCCAGTCTGCAGCGGCTGGCAGGCGTGGCTGACTGGATCCTGCATTTTGCCCCGCCGTCGACTGCTGGTCGGCATGACCTGCGTACGCGTAACCTATTGTCCGTGCTGGGAAAGCGTGCAATTTTACCACGTCGACTGGTGTATATCAGCACCAGCGGCGTGTACGGGGATTGTGGCGGCGCCGTGATAGATGAAACACGTACCCCGCACCCGCAATCTGCACGCGGGGTGCGGCGCCTGGATGCGGAAACCCAGGTGCGCCGATGGGGATGCCGCCATGGCATCGCCACCCCCATTGTCAGAGTCCCCGGCATATACGCACTCGACCGCTTGCCACTTGAGCGACTACGGCAGGGCACGCCGGTGTTGTGCGCTGAAGACGATGTTTTTACCAACCATATTCATGCCGATGATCTGGCACTGATTGCTGTGCATGCGCTGCACCATGGTCAAGCCGGACGGGTCTATCACGCCAGTGACGACAGTGCCCTCAAGATGGGCGACTATTTTGACCGCGTGGCCAGCGCCTTCGGTTTGCCTTACCCGCCACGCATAAGTCGCAGCGTGGCGGAAACAAGCTTGCCCGCCTCACGCCTCTCATTCATGCAGGAATCGCGCCGCATGACCAATGTGCGTATCAAGCACGAGCTACGTGTGTGCCTGAATTTCCCTGACGTTGAGGCTACCCTGAATGCAAAACGCCCCTTTGACTGAGCCAGCGGGGCGTTTGCAATTACTGGACGCTTATTTATTCAGACTGTCGCGAATCTGGCGCAACAACAGAATATCTTCAGGTGTGGCCGCAAGCGCTACTGGTGCTTCAGCCTTTTTAAGCTTGCTCATTGCCTTCACCGCCATAAAGATTGCCAGCGCAATGATGACAAAATTAACAACGGTGTTGATGAATACCCCGTACTGAACAAGGGGGGCCCCGGCTTTGACCGCTTCCGCCATCGTTGCATACGGGGTTGAGCTCAAATTGATATAAAGTTGCGAAAAATCCACGCCGCCGATCAGTTGACCAATGATCGGCATCACGATGTCCTTCACAAACGAATCGACGATTTTGCCAAACGCCCCACCAATAATCACCGCCACGGCCAGATCGACTACATTGCCCTTCACCGCAAACGCTTTAAACTCACCCAAAAAGCTCATTTTGTTCCCCTTTGTAATCAGTGTAGGCAGCCATTTATTTAGACTGCGATTCAAATATTAGCAGTGAACACTGTTTTTCTGGCTCTTGCCGCATTGCTATGCGTAAAGTTAACAATTGCGATGCAGCCAGACTGATGCACTGAATATTTACAATTTACATAGGAGAAACGTTTGCCAACAAAAAAGGCAGCCCTGAGGCTGCCTTTTTTGAGTTCACTACAATTAATGATGCTTGCGCAGTTTCTGGATAGCAGCAAGTTGTGCCACCGCTTCCGCCAACTCCACTTGAGCTTTAGCGTAGTCCATTTCCGAAGCGCGGTTACGCATTGCTTCTTCAGCGTGGCGTTTGGCTTCCAGCGCCTTGGCTTCATCCAGATCGTGACCGCGAATCGCTGTGTCAGACAGGATCGTAATCATATGCGGCTGCACTTCCAGCATACCACCGGACACATAAATCACTTCTTCTTCCGCCACATCAGGACGCTTGATGCGCACCGAACCGGGCTTGATGCGCGTCAGCATTTGCGTGTGACGTGGGTAAATGCCCACTTCGCCCATTTCAGCAGGCACCACTACGTATTCCGCTATACCGGAAAACAAGGCGGCTTCTGCGCTGACGATGTCTACATGAATGGTCATGGCCATAAATCTCTCTTTCCCGTGTTGCGCTCAGCGGGTGCCATATTTAACGGCACCCTGACTGGGATGACTAAAGGGTCTTGGCTTTCTCGACCGCTTCTTCAATGGTGCCAACCATATAGAAAGCCTGCTCTGGCAGGTGGTCATATTCACCGTTGACGATCGCTTTGAAGCCGCTGATGGTGTCTTTCAGCGATACGTACTTGCCCGGTGCGCCGGTAAACACTTCCGCCACAAAGAACGGCTGCGACAGGAAGCGCTGAATCTTACGCGCACGCGCCACGGCCAGTTTGTCTTCCGGTGCCAATTCGTCCATACCCAGAATGGCGATAATGTCGCGCAATTCCTTGTAACGCTGGAGCACCGTTTGCACGCTGCGCGCCACGTTATAATGCTCGTCACCCACCACCAGCGGATCCAACTGACGCGAAGTGGAATCCAGTGGGTCTACCGCCGGATAGATTCCCAACTCGGCCACTTGACGCGATAGTACGACGGTTGCATCCAGGTGGGCAAAGGTCGTTGCGGGCGACGGATCGGTCAAGTCATCTGCAGGCACGTAAACCGCCTGGATCGAGGTAATCGAGCCCTTCTTGGTCGAGGTAATCCGCTCTTGCAGGCGGCCCATTTCTTCCGCCAGAGTTGGCTGGTAGCCCACCGCAGAGGGCATACGGCCCAGCAGTGCTGATACTTCGGTACCGGCCAAGGTATAGCGGTAGATGTTGTCAACGAACAGCAGCACGTCACGGCCTTCGTCACGAAAGAACTCAGCCATGGTCAGGCCAGTCAGCGCAACGCGCAGACGGTTGCCAGGCGGCTCGTTCATCTGTCCGTAGACCAGCGCAACCTTGTCCAGCACGCCGCCGTCTTTCATTTCGTGGTAGAAATCGTTACCTTCACGGGTACGCTCACCGACACCGGCGAACACCGAATAACCGCTATGTTCAACAGCGATGTTGCGGATCAGTTCCATCATGTTCACGGTCTTGCCCACACCGGCGCCGCCGAACAGGCCGACCTTACCGCCTTTGGCAAACGGGCAGATCAGATCGATCACCTTGATGCCGGTTTCCAGCAACTCATTGGAAGCGGCAAGCTCATCAAACGCCGGCGCTTTACGGTGGATACCCCAGCTGGTGTCATTGCCGATCGGGCCCATGTCGTCAATCGGGTTGCCCAATACGTCCATGATACGGCCCAGCGTTTTAATGCCGACCGGAACCTGAATTGCCGCCCCAGTACCGCTCACCAGCATACCGCGACGCAGACCGTCGGTGGTACCCATGGCGATAGCACGCACGATGCCGTCACCCAGCTGTTGCTGAACTTCCAGTGTCAGTTCAGGCGTTTCCATTTTAAGTGCGTCATAAACCTTGGGCATGCTGTCGCGTGGAAATTCCACGTCCACCACGGGGCCAATGATTTGTACGATTTTGCCTTGACTCATCGTCGTTCCTTGAAATATCAAAATTGCTTAAACGGCCGCGGCACCAGCCACGATCTCGGAGAGTTCTTTGGTAATCGCAGCCTGGCGGGTTTTGTTGTAAACCAGCTTCAGCTCACCGATGACGCTCTTGGCGTTATCAGACGCAGCCTTCATTGCGACCATACGCGCGCTTTGTTCACACGCCATGTTTTCGGCTACCGCCTGATAAATCAGCGCCTCGATGTAGCGCGTCAACAGGCCATCCACCACGGCTTTGGCATCCGGCTCGTAGATGTAGTCCCAGTGATGCACGGGATCGGCATTTTCAGGCGCGGACAATGGCAGCAGCTGTAACGCCGTTGGCTCCTGCTTCATGGTGTTGACGAAGCGGTTATACACCACATACAAGGCGTCAATACGACCTTCCATGTAGGCATCCAGCATCACCTTGACCGGCCCGATCAGGCGATCCATGTGCGGGGTATCCCCCAGCGCGATCACCTGCGACACCACGTTTGCACCGGTACGCTGCAAAAAGCCCAAACCTTTGTTGCCGATTGCGGTGACATCGATGCCCAGCTTTTCTGCATCCCACAGCTTCATCTTGTTCACCACCATGCGCAGCACGTTGGTGTTCAAGCCGCCACACAAACCCTTGTCGGTCGTGACCACGATCATGCCGACACGTTTATGGTTATCACGATGCGTCACGAAGGGATGCTTGTATTCCGGGTTGGCCTGGGCGAGGTGGGCGGCCACAGTGCCGATTTTTTCCGCATACGGACGCGCTGCACGCATGCGTTCCTGTGCTTTGCGCATTTTCGCAGCCGCCACCATTTCCATGGCACGGGTGATCTTGCGCGTATTTTCTACGCTCTTGATCTTGGTACGTATCTCTTTTCCGGCAGCCATGATTGCTTCCTGATCAGTAGACGGCGGAGGACTTGAATTCCTCGATGGCTTTGCTCAACGCGGCTTCGGTGTCGCTCGCCATGTCACCCGTGCTCTGGATTTTTTCCAGCAGGGCAGCATGCTTGCTCTTCACGAAGGACGCCAGCGCAGCTTCAAACGCCAGCGT
>DMQT01000044.1:171-8577 GCA_003455595.1 Betaproteobacteria bacterium | reverse complement strand
GCATACTGATTCTGCTTCATCAACTCGGTGACCAGCTTGCCGCGTTCCAGCTGCTTGCGTGTCGCCTCATCCAGATCGGAAGCAAACTGCGCAAACGCAGCCAATTCACGGTACTGAGCCAATGCCAGACGCGTACCGCCACCCAGCTTCTTGATTACCTTGGTCTGCGCCGCACCACCCACACGTGACACCGACAGACCGGCGTTAATTGCAGGACGAATACCGGCGTTGAACAAGTCGGTTTCCAGGAATATCTGGCCGTCGGTAATCGAAATCACGTTGGTCGGCACGAAAGCAGACACGTCACCGGCTTGCGTTTCAATCACAGGCAACGCCGTCAGCGAACCGGTCTTGCCTTTAACGGCACCGTTGGTAAGCTTCTCAACGTGGTCGGCATTGACGCGTGCTGCACGCTCCAGCAAACGCGAGTGCAGGTAGAACACGTCGCCTGGATACGCTTCGCGGCCTGGTGGACGGCGTAGCAACAGGGAAATCTGGCGGTATGCCCAAGCTTGCTTAGTCAAATCATCGTACACAATCAGCGCATCTTCGCCGCGGTCGCGGAAGTATTCGCCCATGGTGCAACCGGCGTACGGTGCAATGTATTGCATCGCAGCGGAGTCGGATGCGGTAGCTGCGACCACAATGGTGTGACCCATCGCGCCGTGCTCTTCCAGCTTACGCACCACGTTGGCAACGGAGGACGCTTTCTGCCCAATCGCCACGTAGATACAGACCACGCCGGTACCCTTCTGGTTAATGATCGCGTCCACCGCGACAGCAGTCTTGCCCGTCTGGCGGTCACCAATGATCAGCTCGCGCTGACCACGGCCGATAGGCACCATCGCATCTACCGACTTCAGGCCGGTTTGCAGCGGCTGCGTCACGGATTGACGCGCAATCACGCCGGGGGCGATTTTTTCGATTGCGGAAGTCAGCTTGGTGGCAATCGGCCCTTTGCCGTCGATCGGCTGACCCAACGAATTCACCACGCGACCAATCAACTCGGGTCCAACCGGCACTTCCAGAATGCGGCCCGTACACTTGACCGTATCGCCTTCACTAATGTGCTCGTATTCACCCAGCACCACTGCGCCGACCGAATCACGCTCGAGGTTCAGTGCGAGGCCGAAAGTGTTACCAGGGAACTCCAGCATTTCGCCCTGCATCACGTCGGACAAACCGTGCACACGTACGATACCGTCGGTCACGGAGACCACGGTGCCCTGGGTGCGCAGTTCGGAAGCCGCAGTCAGGTTCTGGATTTTGCTCTTGATGAGATCACTGATCTCGGTGGGATTGAGTTGCATTGATGGCTCCTAGACGGAATCTCTTAACGTGATAGCGCGTACGCCATGCCTTGCAGTTTGCCGCGTACTGAAGCGTCGTACACTTCGTCACCCACGGCGACAATGACGCCGCCAATGAGCGCAGGATCAACGCTTACGCTGGCGTTGATTTTGCGCTTGAAGCGGGTCTCCAGGCGGGCAGACAATTCGGCTAACTGGGTTTCGCTCATGGAAAATGCGCTGGTGACGGTCGCATCCAGCACGCCGCCTGCGCTGGCTTTAAGCGCTTCAAACTGGGTGACGACTTCTGGCAGCACGCTGATGCGGCCATTTTCGATCAGTAGCTTGATGAAGTTGCCCGCTTCTGTCCCCAGCTTGTCTGCGCACACTGCGAGAAACAGGCCGCCGAGCTGGTCGGCGCTGACTCTGGGGTCGGCCGCCAGGCGGCTCATCTCGGGATCTGCGGCCACTGCATTGGCCAGCGCCAACTGCTCGGACCAGGCGTCCAGCGCGCCAGCCTGTTTGGCCAGGCCGAAAACGGCTTCAGCATAAGGACGTGCGATGGTTGCGATTTCGGCCATGGCTTAGAGCTCGTTCTTGATCGCGTCGAGCAGATCAGCATGCGCTTTGGCATCGATTTCGCGGCGCAGGATTTTTTCTGCACCCGCCACCGCCAAACCGGCAACCTGACCACGCAGCGTCTCTTTAGCACGCACGGTCTCTTGCGCAATACTAGCCTGCGCACCTGCGATCATCCGATCGCCTTCCACTTTTGCCGTGCCTTTGGCTTCTTCAACCAGCTGCGCAGCACGCTTGTCAGCCTGCGCAATGATGTCAACGGCTTTTTGCTTGGCGTCATGCAGATGCTCGGCAGCACGCTTGGAGGCCAGCTCCAGTTCGTGTTTGCCACGTTCGCCAGCAGCCAGACCATCGGCGATTTGCTTTTTGCGCTCACCCAGCGCTTGCATGATGGGTGGCCACACGAACTTCATGCAGAACCACACAAACACGAAAAACGTGATGGATTGCCCGAGCAGGGTAGCATTGATATTCATGCCAGTACCTTTCTACGGTAAGTATCTTCGCGCTTAACCAGCCACTGCAAACAGGACATACATAGCCAGACCAACAGCGATCATAGGAACCGCGTCAACCAGACCCATCACGATAAAGAACTGGGTGCGCAACATTGGGATCAGTTCAGGCTGACGCGCTGCGCCTTCCAGAAAACGGCCACCCAAGATACCGATACCGATCGAGGCACCCAGCGCGCCCAAGCCCATCATCAGAGCACCGGCGATGTACAACACTGCATGAACCATATCCATTTGAAACTCCTATTTACCAAAAATAAAACGATTAAAGACAAACTGTAAATTAATGATGTTCCTGATGCGCCATGTCCAGATACACAATGGTCAACGTCATAAAGATAAACGCTTGCAGGGTGACGATCAGGATGTGAAACACCGCCCAGCCCCACTGCAGCACACCACCGAACAAGCCAACACCGAGGCCGCCGCCAAACATCAGCGCGATCAGGATAAAGATCATTTCGCCTGCATACATGTTGCCGAACAGACGCAACGCCAGTGAAACCGGCTTGGCAACCAAGTTGACGCCTTCGAGGAAAATGTTCGCTGGCAAACCCAGCTTGCCGAACGGCTGCAAGGTCAACTCACCGACAAATCCGCCTACGCCCTTCATCTTGATGCTGTAATAAATGACAAGGAAGAACACGGCAATCGCCATGCCGAAGGTGGCATTCGGATCAGTACTCGGCACCACCTTGAAGAATGGCAAACCTGCCAGATGCGCCAGTTGCGGAACCCAGTCAACCGGGATCAAATCCATCAGGTTCATCAACAGGATCCAGACAAATATAGTCAGGGCCAGCGGCGCAACCAGCGGGTTTTTCCCCGAGAATGAGCCACGCACACTGGTGTCGATGAACTCTACTATCCACTCGACAAAGTTTTGCAGGCCGCTTGGCATACTTTTGCTGTCGCTGCTGATGCGTTTGGCTGCCAGCCGGAACATGAACAGAAATAACGCCCCCAACACCAGCGACACACCCAGCGTATCCAGATTGAACGCCCAGAAACCCATCTCTTTGGCTTCTTGCGCGGTATGCGCCAACTGCCAATGATCCGAGCCTGGCAGCTTGCCATAAGTCAGATTTTGCAGGTGATGCTTGATATATTCCGAAGATGTAAGTGCTTCAGTCGACATAACGCCACTCGAATAATTAATCTTTAATTTTACTGGCTCCGCTTATTGATATTCCAATAAGCCAAGCCAACTGTCCCAGCACAAATCCGGCTAGCAATGCGGCTGCGGCGTGCTTGAAATAACTTAAACCCAGCGCCAGCAATAACACCACCAGAACAAACCGCTCAAGGCCCGTACGGTAGACTGCTCGGACCGCTTGTTGCGCATCTGCCTGCACGCGTTTATTCGACTGCCACCAACGCAACCATAACAATGCGCTACCGCTGATCGCTATCAATCCACCACTCATCACTGGCTGCGCTGTAGCGCGCCCAAACGCCGCATAAGCCACCAAAACCGCTGTCCAAACCAGCACCCATTGCACAAGCAATGCACGGCGCATCAGTAGGTTAGGCTTTTTGTGTTGCGGGATTGTTGCACGCATTTAAGCCACAGGCGATTGCACCCGCCCGTAAATAGAGCGCGATGATACCTAATTAGCATGCCTAATGCAACGATTAGATGGTTTGATGCACGTACACACCATTTCGGTGCCGAGAACAGCACGTGCAGATTTCGGTATATCCCCGTGCGTTGCGCTCAAGCTTGCAGCTTGTTTAAAACGACTTCCAGCTGCTCATGGCTGAGGTATTCAATTGTCAGTTTGCCCGCGCCACCTTTACGTGGCTGGATGTTAACCCGCGTCCCCAGGCTATCGGACAAGGCCTCTTCCAGATTTTGAATATCACGGTCCGGTTTTTTGCTGGCAACCGGTGTTGGTGCCTGCATCTGTGCCACCAGCTTTTCAGTTTCCCGTACCGAAAGTTGTTTTTGCACGATCGCCCGTGCTGCCTCGCTCTGCTGCGCCTGTGTCAGCGGCAGCAAAGCACGTGCATGCCCCATATCCAGCTTATCGGTCATCAATAAGTCTTGCACCGGTTTGGCCAGGTTCAGCAGACGCAACAAGTTACTCACCGCGCTGCGCGACCGCCCTACGGCCTCTGCTGCGGTTTGGTGGGTCAGGCCAAATTCTTCGATCAAGCGCTGTATGCCGCTGGCTTCTTCCAGCGGATTCAAATCCTCACGCTGTATATTCTCGATTAGCGCCATCGCCAGCGCGGCCTCATCGGCCACCACCTTAATCACCACCGGCACTTCGCTCAAGCCAGCCAGTTGGGCTGCACGCCAGCGCCGCTCGCCGGCAATGATCTCGTAGCGCTGATCAGCAATTTCACGCACTAGAATGGGCTGTATCAGCCCCTGGACTTTGATTGAATCCGCCAAGGCCTGCAAAGACCCTTGGTCCATGTGTGTGCGTGGCTGATATTTACCCGCCTGCAGTTGCGCCACCCCCAGATTGCGCAGACTGTTCGTCATTACGGGCGCATCATCCCCCCCCAACAGCGCGTCCAGCCCACGCCCCAAACCTTTCAATTTAGCCATCCCATCTCTTTCTGTTTAGTTAGCGCTCACTTCTTCGCCAAGGCACGTTGCACAACTTCTATGGCAAGCGCATTGTAGGCAAGTGCGCCTTTTGAGTTGCGGTCATAGGTAAGCACTGGACAGCCGTGGCTGGGCGCTTCCGCCAGCCGTATGTTGCGCGGTATTACGGTGTCATATACTTTGGCACCGAAATGCTGCTTGAGTTGTTCGGATACTTGCTGCGCCAGGGTATTGCGCGGATCGAACATTGTGCGTAACAAGCCTTCTATTTCCAGCGTCGGATTCAGATTGGTGCGCACTCTTTTGATGGTGTTTACCAGATCTGACAAGCCTTCCAGTGCGTAATATTCGCACTGCATTGGGATCATCACGGCATGAGCTGCCGTCAAGCCGTTTACCGTCAGCAGGTTCAATGCTGGCGGACAGTCAATCAGCACATAGTCATACTCATGCGCGATCAGTGCCAGGGCTTTTTTAAGCCGGGTTTCGCGCTGTGGCTGGTCTACCAATTCGACTTCCGCACCGGCCAGTTCACGGTTCGCGGGGAGCAGATCAAATTTTCCAGAAACTGAGTGTTGTCGCACAGCGGCCAGCGGCGCCAATTCGAGCAGCACATGATAAACGGTATGTCGCAAGCTACGCTTTTCTATCCCGCAGCCCATCGTAGCGTTGCCTTGCGGATCGAGGTCCACCAGCAATACGCGCTGTCCCTGGGCGGCCAGACTGGCGGCCAAATTGACGCTGGATGTGGTTTTTCCCACCCCCCCTTTTTGATTGGTTACAGCCAGAATTTTGGGCATTACACCACTTTCAAGATAATCAGGTGACGCTCCGCATGCAAATCAGGAACGGTCAAGCGAGCGATTTTTTCCACTATCACGTCGTCGGGTAAATCTGCCAACTCGGCGTCTGGATGCACACCTTTCATGGCGTACCAGCGCCCCCCTTCAGCGAGTACATGCCGAGTGCACGCAACGAACGCGTTGAGTTCAGAAAAGGCACGCGAGATCACGCCGGCATATTTCACTTGAGGTGGCGCATCTTCTACGCGGCCCGGCACAACCTGAACATTTTGCAAAGCCAGCTCTATCACCGCTTGCTGCTGAAAACTGGCTTTTTTCAGATTGCTATCAGACACGCTAATGCGCCAGTCTGGCCGGGCTATTGCCAAGGGTATACCCGGCAAACCAGCTCCGCTGCCTACGTCCAGCAGATGCGCCGACGTAATGTGCGGCGCCACCGCCAAACTATCGAGCAAGTGGTGGGTTAACATTTTTTCCGGCTCATGCAAGGCAGTCAGATTGTGAATCCGATTCCATTTCCGGATCAATTCCAGATAACTTAACAGGCTCGCAATTTGCGCTTCATCCAATGCCAAGCCCAGCGCCTGCGCGCCAGATGCCAGCTGTTGTAATTGTGTCATGCGGATTTTTTTTGCTGCGCATTAATGCCAGCGCGCTTCAAGTGCACCAACAGCACCGAAATGGCTGCCGGCGTTATGCCCGATAAGCGCGAGGCATGGCCCAGCGTCTCAGGTTGATGATGCTTGAGTTTCTGCTGCGCCTCCACCGTCAAACCATGCACCGCGGTATAATCAAGATCGGATGGCAGACGCAAGTCTTCTTGTGCGCGACCACGTTCAATCTCATCGCGCTGACGCTCAATATAGCCCTGATATTTGGCCTGAATTTCAATCTGATCGATAACCTCAGGCGCACTCACGCCCTCGCCTGCCCCCGGCAAGCTCATGAGATCGTCGTAGCTTACATCCGGCCGACGTAACAGCTCATGCAAGCTGTACTCATGTTCAATCGATTTGCCGAGCACGCGCAGCGCATCCGCTTCGGGCAAAGTTTGCGGCCGCATCCACACCGAGCGCAGGCGCGCCTGCTCGCATGCAACAGCCTCCTGCTTGCGACTGAACGCTTCCCAGCGCACATCGTCCACCACGCCGAGGCGACGGCCGATTTCCGTCAGCCGCATATCGGCGTTATCCTCGCGCAGCGACAGTCGATATTCGGCACGGCTGGTAAACATACGATACGGCTCGGTTACACCGCGCGTGATCAGGTCATCTACCAACACCCCGAGATACGCCTCATGGCGCGCCGGGCACCATGCTTCTTGTTCACGCACCTGCAAGCCAGCATTCATCCCCGCCAACAGGCCCTGAGCGGCCGCTTCCTCGTAGCCGGTAGTGCCGTTAATTTGCCCAGCAAAATACAAACCCTGAATTGCCCTGGTTTCAAGCGAGTGCTTTAGGCCGCACGGATCGAAATAGTCGTACTCGATTGCATAACCCGGACGCGTGATATGGGCGTTTTCGAAGCCCTTGATGGAGCGTACCAGCGCTTGCTGCACATCAAATGGCAAACTGGTAGAAATCCCGTTTGGGTAGACCTCGTGTGTGCCCAAGCCTTCCGGCTCGACAAATATCTGATGCGAAGCTTTCTCGGCAAAACGCACCACTTTGTCTTCAATAGAGGGGCAATAGCGTGGCCCAACACCTGCGATCACCCCCGTATACAACGGCGACCGATCCAGCCCGCCGCGTATAATTTCATGTGTTAATTCAGACGTTTGGGTAATCCAGCACGGCAACTGCTGTGGATGTTGCTCGACGCTTCCAAGAAACGAAAATACGGGCACAGGGTCATCCCCAGACTGACGCTCCATCACGGAATAATCCAGACTGCGCCCGTCGATACGCGGTGGTGTGCCTGTTTTAAGCCGTCCGACCGGCAATTTCAATTCACGCAAGCGATGTGCCAAGCTCACGGCGGGCGGGTCGCCTGCGCGTCCTGCTTCATAGTTAGACTGGCCCACATGCACCAGCCCCGCCAAAAATGTGCCTGCAGTAAGCACGACCGCGCGCGCATGAAACACCAAACCCAGTTGCGTTTTGACCCCAACAACCCGATCGCCTTCAAGCAGCAAATCATCAACCGCCTGCTGAAACAACCATAGATTGGGCTGATTTTCGAGACGTTTACGTATCGCCTGCCGGTACAACATGCGATCCGCCTGCGCGCGAGTGGCGCGCACCGCCGGACCCTTGGATGAATTCAGGATACGGAAATGGATGCCTGCCTCATCGGTTGCGCCCGCCATCGCACCGCCCAAGGCATCAACCTCCTTTACCAGATGCCCTTTCCCGATACCGCCTATTGATGGGTTGCACGACATCTGTCCCAAGGTTTCAATATTGTGCGTCAACAAGAGCGTTTTGACGCCCATACGCGCCGCAGCCAACGCCGCTTCGGTACCCGCGTGACCACCACCTATGACGATTACATCGAAACTATTGGAGAAATTCATTGAGTGCCCCTGCTGAACGCAGTTTGAATGAATTGGCAATGATACGCCAAAGGAGGTATGTGGTTAAGCATGTTTCACGTGAAACAGAAATGCGTAAAATTTAGAACGCCGCGCCGCAAAAAACAACCCGTTAAAACATCGTTGG
>DMQT01000044.1:0-122 GCA_003455595.1 Betaproteobacteria bacterium | reverse complement strand
TATTTTCCGATACAGAATCTGCCGAATATTTCACCTAACAAATCATCGGCACTGAATTCACCGGTGATGCGCGACAAGGCAAGCTGAGCAAGGCGCAACTCTTCAGCAAAAAATTCCAGCGC
>DMQT01000195.1 GCA_003455595.1 Betaproteobacteria bacterium | reverse complement strand
TGTTTCGGGTAATAAAAATCGCCGGAATCTTCATGCAGCGTGCCATTCAGCAGGCCAAACAGCGTCGATTTACCCGCGCCGTTACGCCCCACCAGCCCGACTTTGTCGCCCGGGTTAATCGTCAATGAAGCATCGTTCAGCAGCACTTTGGCACTGCGCCGCAAGGTAATATTTTTTAAGGTAATCATTTAAGTTCAGAAGAATGACTGCACCGGACGCCCGCCTGAATGAAGACAGACAGCGTCGGAATTGACAGCGGAATAATAGAGGGAATCAGACAGCCTTTAGCCGCCACAACCCGACATGATACCCTGCGGCAGCCCCGCTGGGAAAACACGCGGTCGAAAGCGCCGGCTCAGCGCATCCGAAAATCACGCAACTAAAACCCAACTCAAGCCTCAGAGCTCAAGAGACGCGGCATTGAACCCGCTCCCGTCATGCACATTGAAACCCCGCGTCGATAGCGTTCGTATACCAGCCGCATTCCCATTTCTGGAGATCTTCATGCACAACAACATCGCAGGCAAAATCGTCGTTATTACCGGTGCGAGCAGCGGGCTGGGCGAAGCGACCGCGCGTCATTTGTCTGAGCTGGGGGCCGTGGTGGTACTCGGTGCCCGACGCATTGACCGGATTACCGCACTGGCAAAAGAACTGGCCGGCAGCGAAGAAAAAGCCATCGCGCTGCAGACCGACGTCACGCAAAGCGGACAAGTCAAGAAGCTGGTTGAAGCCGCCGTTGAAAAATACGGACGCATCGACGTCATGATCAATAACGCCGGCCTGATGCCGCATTCCCCGCTGGACCGGCTCAAGATCGACGACTGGGATCGCATGATCGACGTAAATATCAAAGGCGTGTTGTACGGCATCGCCGCGGCACTGCCCTACATGCAGCAGCAAAAATCAGGACATATCATCAACGTCTCGTCGGTCGCCGGGCATAAAGTCCGTCCCGGTAGCGCCGTCTATGCAGCGACCAAGCACGCTGTCCTCGCGCTCTCCGAAGGTCTGCGCCAGGAAGTGAAGCCGTATAACATCCGCACCACCGTCATTTCGCCTGGCGCGATTGCAACCGAGCTGCCCAACAGCATCACCGAGGCGGATATCGCCGACAGCGTCCGAAAGATTTATGAAATCGCCATTCCGGCTGATTCATTCGCTCGAGCCGTGGCCTTTGCGATGAGCCAACCAGACGAGATCAATGTGAACGAAATCCTGTTCAGGCCGACGCGACAGGATATCTAACAGCGGTCATCGTGCGCACGACCCTTGCCTCGTAGCCAGCAAACGCCCCGCGGGCATCAGGACGGATTGCCGCTCACCGGCGGTGTCAGCACCAGCTGGCCGTCTTTGACCGGGATGCGCTGACCGGGGTCGTAATCCATACGCACCATGCCTTGCTTCTCGCCCAGACGATAGGTGACGTCGTAGCCCAGAATTTTCTTGTCGTGGGTGTATTCCGTCCGGCAACGCGTTTCCATTACCGTTTTCCGATCAGACTGCTGCATGTTTTTTTGCACCTGGTTACCGGCGTAGCCACCCGCAGCGGCACCCGCCACGGTGGCCACGGTTTTACCGGTGCCGCCACCAATCTGGTTGCCCAGCACGCCACCCAGCACCGCGCCCACAGCGGTGCCGGCGATACGATTCTGATCCCGCACCGGGGTCTGCCGGGTAACAGGGACGTCGCCGCACACCTGATGCCCTTTGCGTATGTTTTTGGTTACCTCACTCACCTTGACCACATCCGCATAAGCCGGTTGAGGATGGAGTATCTTGTAACCTGCCACGCCACCGATCGCAGTCACGGTTGCTGCCCCTGCTACTGCGCCGATCAACATTGATTTATTCATGGTTCGATGCCCTCCTAAGCCAGATTTAGTGATAAGACTACACGGTGTTATCTATCCCATATTGCCGGATTGTTGCCTCTGATGTAGAGCCTGAATAACGGAAAAGATTCTCCTCAGGCAGTCATTGCTGGAATGGCAAGCGCCGACCCCCAGCATATCTGAAGAACCACTTACAAACGCCTCACCCGATCCGAACTGCGCTTCGATGCGAAGGCTAAAAAATACGCTGCGGCAAACGATGGTTAAGCCCTGAAAATCACCCGCACCCACAATCCAGAAGCCATCGGGTTGTCCGCCAGCTCGACCGTCGCACCATGCTGCGCAGCAATATTCTGCACGATGGCCAGCCCCAGTCCGCTACCGGTGACATCACTGCCTTCGCGCCGGTAAAAACGGTCAAATACGCGCGCCCGCTCGTCGGCGGGGATGCCGCAGCCGGTGTCGAGTATGCTCAATACAGTCTGGCCGTTGCTGCGCTGCACGTTCACATCGACGCGCCCACCCGGCGGCGTATAGCGGATCGCGTTGTTGACCAGATTGCCCAGCAATATCCGCAGGCTGTCGGCGTGGCCTTGCACCGCCAGCGCTTCGGCGTCTGCTGCCACGCCCAGATCGATGCTGCGGCTGTCGGCCAGCGTGCTGTGTTCGGCCACACTCTGCTGCGCCAGTGCACGCAAATCAACGCGGGCAAACGGGCGCACTTCGCCGGGTTCCTGCCGCGCCAGGGTGAGCAGCTGCTGTACCAGATGGGTGGCGCGGTCGAGGCGCTCGTGCAGCTTGGTGTAGGCCACTTTGCGCTGCACTTCATCCGACGCGCGTTCGCTTAGTTGCAGCTGCAGCTTGAGCGCGGCCAGCGGGGTACGCAGCTCGTGGGCGGCATCGGCAACAAACGCGCGTTGTGCGCTCATGGCCTGATCGAGGCGTTGCAGCAGCGCATTCAAGGCGTCCACCAGCGGGCGAATTTCGGGCGGCAAATCGGTATTGGGCAAAGCCTGCATCGGGTCGGGCGCACGCTGGTGCAGCGCATCGGCGACGCGTTGCAACGGTGCCAGCGCACGTCCCACCACCCACCAGATCAACAACGCCAGCGCCGGAATCAGCACGCCGAACGGCAGCAGCGAACGCAGCGCCAGCCCCGCGGCCAGCTCCTGCCGCACCGAGGTCGGCTGCGCGACCTGCACGTAGCGCCCATGGCGCACCATGCCGAACACGCGCCAGGTATCGCCCTTGAGCGTCACAGTATGAAAGGCCGCCGTGGCGGCGCGCGGCAGCAAAAAATCCGTGCTGGAGCGGTACAGCAGCGCGCCGCTGCCAGCCCACGCCTGCACCACGATATCCTGATCCTCCTCCGGATCGGGGCCCCACACCGGCGGCGTGGGCAGCACCAGCTGCGCGGGCAACGACACAGCCATCTGCCTGAGCTGATAATCGAACAGCTCACTGGCTTCCTCGTACACCTGCAGATACAGCACGCCGCCCGCCAGCAGCGTGCTCGCCAGCATGCCGCCCAGCAGCCAGATCAACAATTGCTGGCGCAAGGGTCTATGTTGCTGACGCACTGGCATCACGCTGCGCCGACCTTGTAGCCGACGCCGCGCACGGTGACGACGATCTCTGGGTGCTCGGGGTCTTGCTCGATCTTGGACCGCAGGCGCTGGACGTGGACATTGACCAGACGCGTGTCGCCCGCATGCCGGTAACCCCACACGTGCTCAAGCAGCACCTCGCGGGTGAACANNGTAGCCGACGCCGCGCACGTTGCGGATGAAGTCGGCACCGAGCTTTTTACGCAGCCGGTGGATGTATACCTCCACCGTGTTGCTCTCGATTTCCTCGTTCCAGCCGTAGAGCTTTTCTTCCAGCTGCGCCAGCGACAACA
>DMQT01000077.1:321-2805 GCA_003455595.1 Betaproteobacteria bacterium | reverse complement strand
GAATCAACTTTATGAAAAAAGAGACCAGTTGCCGGTGGATGATGCTCCCGTTTAGGACGCTTAACGATGGTTGGGAAGACTAGGGTTGAATTGTGAGTAGGCCGCTTCGCTGCATCAACGAACATCCTGTTAATAGACCGTCTCCTCGGGGTCGCAAGCGCCAATTCGGCATCTTTGTATCCGGACATAGATGAATGTCCGGTTTTAGTGGGCCATGATTAACCGGAAAGGCCGATGAACTGACGCTCGAGTCGGCCATGACGACCGACCGCAACAGGTTGAAACCAGTTCATTCATCTCTCCTGATTCAAGCATTACCAGCGCCTGCAAGCATTACCGCAGCGGCTTTAATCCCTCTTGCCCGCCGGGTTTTACGCCATGAACCGCAAGCTCAATCCCCTGCTATTTCGTCAACGCCATGAACAACTGCGGTAGCCGCTCCGGCAGCCGTTCGATGTGATCGATGACGGTGTAGTGGCGGCCGAAGATGTCGCCAACGTATTCGTCGGCCTTCGGGTCGAGGCTGATGCAGTAGGGAAAGATACCTTGCCGCTCGAGTTCCTTCACCGCCTGGCGGGCGTCTTCGATCAGCAGACGTTCGTCATGGACGTCCACATCGGAGGGCATGCCGTCGGTGAGGATGAGCATGAGTTTCTTGTCGGCCGAACGCGCGCCAAGGTAATGCGCGGCGTGGCGCATGGCCGCGCCCATGCGCGTGGAGTAGCCCGCCGCCATTGCCGCCAGCCGCGCTTTTACCTCGTCGTTCCAGTGTTCGCCGTAGCCCTTGATGTGCTGATAACGCACGTCGTGGCGGGTGTTGGAGTGGAAGCCGGCGATGGCGAACGGGTCGCCCAGTTTGTCGATAGCCCAGGCCAGTAGCGAAACCGCTTCCTGACTCAATTCCAGGATGGTCTGGTCGCTGCCTGCGGCTTTTTCATTGAGCGATTCCGACAAATCCAGCAATAGGGTCACGGCGATGTTGCGGCCGTTGGTACGGTGGCTCATGTTGATGCGCGGGTCGGGGGTGGCGCCGCCCTTGAAGTCGATCAGGGAACGGATGGCGACGTCGAGGTCGAGTTCGCTGCCTTCTTCCTGATAACGGATACGCACCTTGTCCTGCGGCTTCAACAGGTCGAGCATTTTCTTCAGGCGCTTGGCGAGCGCGCCGTGTTTGGCGAGCAGGCGATCGATGTCGGCCGCATTGCCGCTCGGGTGCAAAGCTTCGTACACGCTGACCCAGTCCGGGCGATAGGTCTGGCTGCTGTAATCCCACTCCTGATAATGACGCGGCGGCAGGCTGTTGAGTTGCTGATCCGGCTCGATTTTACGCGGCTCGTCGAAGGATTCTTCCTCGTCGCCCGACTCGATGAATTTCCACAATTGCCGATTGTCGTCGCGGTAATCGATCACCGTATCGGCAAAGTGAACCTTGGCGAACTGGTCGCTCTGACGCCGCGTTTTGGCGACATAACTCAATGCCAGCGCGGCGATTTCCTGGGTGCTGGCGTCGCCCTCGCCCAACATGGCGTGAAAACGGGCGGCGAAGTCGTTCAAATCAGCGTCGGCGTAGCCATGATCCGGATCAAGCAGGGCGCGCGACAGCATCACCAGTCGATGGCGCAGGCACGAGGTGGTTTCCGGATTGCAGGCGGCTTCCAGCGGATGCGGATGCAGCACGAGGAACAGGTGCCGCAGGCCGGGGTATTCGCGGATCAGCAGCGTTTCGATGCGGCAGTCTTCGAAAAACTCCACCGCCATGCGCTGGAACGGACTCCAGTTATCTGCGATCAGCGCTGCGGACCAGCGCCGGTGGCCGACAATGTGGGCGAGCACGGCGCGGTAGCGGTCGAGACCGCTGATGCCGTGCGCATCGTTATACACATCCGGCACGCGGATACCGAGCTTGTCATAGTAGGGAATCGGTTTGCGGATTTCGTCGAACGCGGTGGAATACGGCACCAGCTGTTCGCTGTCCTGCCACAGGCCGCGCAGATACAAATCCAGCTTGCGCTCCACGTCCATCAATAACGTCCCGTGGCGCTCACGCTGCAGCACGGCGCGGCTGTCGGCCGACTGCAGGCTGAAGTAATCCTTTTGCCGCTCGGGGTGAGTGCGATAGTTGCGGATGCCGTATTCCACCCAGTTTTTCAGGCCGGCCACGCTGAGCTGACTAAGCAGATTCGGCGCCTGGGCGAAAAATTCCGGCAGGCCGGGGCTGGGAAAGGTGGTGTGATGGCCGTGAATGGAGCCGGTGGTGCGCGCCATGAAATCCAGCGTGATAGCCAGATAATCCTGCAACAGCGCCTGCGATTTCAGGCGCCGCGCCACCGGTGCCAGGGTCTCCAGAAAAGGCGTGATGGCGCGGCCGTTGGGCGATTTTTGCATCACCCGAACCGCCTCCATGACCGATACCAGCGCGGCCTCGCCCACGGCTTTTGCCGCACCCGGCCATTCCTCCATGAACGCCAGCATCGGCTCGACGCC
>DMQT01000077.1:0-252 GCA_003455595.1 Betaproteobacteria bacterium | reverse complement strand
CCCCCCCCAGCTTGCCGATGGCGCTCGCCGCTTCGAGATAAGCATCGAGCCCCGCCGGTCGCGTCAGCAGCGTCAGCGCCTCCAGCATGCAGTCTTCGAACACTGCCTCGACCTGCGGAAAACGGGTGTCGAGTTGCGCCCAGTAGACACGCATCAGCGTCGGCTGATAATCGTTTGCCAAGCTCACTTGGCCGCCTTATGCAAAAGTCGCGTCAATGGCATGATCGAGCGTCTCGCGGATAGCCGCGTCAT
>DMQT01000263.1:1690-4368 GCA_003455595.1 Betaproteobacteria bacterium | reverse complement strand
GCGCCGCCATGTGTTCGACGAAACGTGTCTTACCGCAGCCGGTCGGGCCTTTGATGAGTACCGGGAGACGGTTCCGATACGCGAGTTCGAAGACTGCAATCTCGTCGCCGGTCGGCGTGTAAGGAGGGATGAGGCTGGGCACTCTAACGGCCCTGGCGATTGAGCTAACGGACATGGGAGGGCTCCTTGATTAAGCAGTGAGATAGGCGAGGGCGATGATGCCGCCGACAGTGGCCAGATAAGCTGCCATGACGAGGCGCCACAAGGGCCGTACGCGGCGCAGACCCATGAAATAACTCACCACCAGTTGCCCTTTGACGAGCGTGAGCGCCAGCACCGCTGCCATAAGTGCCTGGCCGGAGGCGCCGGAACCCAGCTCGAAAGTGATCGTGGTGAGTCCGAGCAGCACGGCCCAGGAGGCGGTGCATGGTCTTAGCGGAAAGGCTTGAGGCAGTTTCATCGGTCGTCCTTTCAATGAATGACGTAAACCAGCGCAAACAGGATGATCCAGACCAGATCCACCATGTGCCAGTAGGAGCCCCCGGTCTCCACGCCGGTATGGTTTGCGGCGCTGTAGCGCCCGGCATAGGCTTTGTAGGTGACCACGGCAAGAATCACCATGCCCATGACCACGTGCATGAAGTGAAAAAACGTGAGGGCCAGGTAGAACATATAGAAAAGGTTGGTGGAAAGAGTGATGCCTTGCGCGAAATCCTGGTGGAATTCCACAAGTTTTAATACCAGAAACATCCCACCCAAGACGAGCGCACCAGCCAGCCAGTTACCACAGGCCGTGCCGCGTCCCGCCTTGATCGACTGGGTTGCCCGCGCCACAAAATAACTGCTGGTCACCAGTACCAATGTATTCGCGAAACCGTAGGTGCGGTTGAGCGTGAGCTGCGAAGCGTTGAACAAATCCACGTGGACGCTACGGGCGAATGCATAGGCAGCGAAAAGCACACCGAAAACCGCAAGCTCGGCGAAGATGAATATCCATATCGCGAAATCTCCGGGCAGCGGCTGCGCAGAATCGACGCTGGTTTCAGTATGCATGGTGGACGATCCTTGGAATGGGCGGGACCACAGTCCCGCCGTGTTTCGGTCAGACAGCCAGAGCCTGTTTCATCTCGCTGGCATACTCGTATTCGCCCGCAATGAAAAAGCTCCGCAGATAAACCAGCAAGCCGATGAAGAAGCCGACGCCGGCGAATTCGCGCACCCAGAAGAACACGCGTGCCTTGTCCTGCACTTGCATAAATGGCATTGGGTCGTCCGCGGCGCGTTGCAGAATGACCGTTACGATACCCGCGCCGGTGAGAGCAAGGGCGATACCCAGCATGCTGAGCACCATGATCCAGAACCCCGTCATTTCCCAGCGCTGGGCGGCGCTGCTGTTTGCAGTACGTCCGCGCAGCAAAGGCATCGCATAGGAAATGATGGACAGGGAGATCATCGCATAGGCACCGAAGAAAGCCAGATGCCCGTGGGCGGCGGTGAAATTGGTCCCGTGCATATAGTATTGGGCCGGCGCCAGGGTGATCATAAAGCCCCACAAGCCCGCGCCGAGAAAGGCCATCACTGGCGTACCCAGCGCCCACAGCATGGCAGCCTTGTTCGGATGTTCGCGGCGACGCTGCATCAGCATCTTGAAGGAAAAACCGATGAGCAATATGAACGGGATGGGTTCGAGGGCGGAAAAGATCGAACCGAGCCAGATCCAGTACGAGGGTGCGCCGGTGTAGTAATAATGGTGTCCGATCCCGATGAGGCCGGAAATCAGCGTCATGGCAACAATGATGTATAGCCATTTTTCCACGATCTCGCGGTCCACCCCGGTCATTTTGATCAGAATGAAACCGAGCAGGGCGCCCAAGATCAATTCCCAGTCTCCCTCGACCCAGCCATGCACAATCCACCACCATCCGAAGCTGGCTTTCACGGTGTCGGTCGGAAAGTAAAAGGCAGGAAGGAAAAGCAGCGCCAAACCCCACAGACTGCCCACCAGTATCAAGTTAATGGAAGTTTTGCGCCCTTTGATCAGGGTCATGGTCACATTGAACAGCAGGGAAAGCGCCACCAGAACGATGCCGATTTTGGTTGGTAGCGGCTGCTCCAGATAGCCGCGGCCCATGGTGGGCAAAGCCGCATTGCCGGTTATCGCTGCAAGATGGGAATAAGGCACGAAAAGATAAGCGACTATCGTCAGTGCAGCGGCGGTGAGAAATACCCAGAAAGTGACCAGCGCGAGCCTGGGGCTGTAGAGCTCGGTTTGCGCCTCCTCCGGAACGATAAAGTATGCGGCACCCATGAAGGCCATCAGCAGCCATACAATCAGCAGGTTGGTGTGGCTCATGTGCGCAACGTCGAAAGGCAGTTCCGGGAACAGGAATGTCCCGTGCAAATACTGTAATCCGGCGATGAGGCCGAACACGATCTGCCCGAAAAACAGGGCCAGAGCGGCGATGAAATAGGGCTTTGCCACCTTTTGCGACTGGTATTTCATGATTTCTCCTTTTTCGGTGTGTGGGTAGGGAGTCCAATTAACCTTGGATATTGGGCGGCCAGTTGTTGGTGTCGATGTTGGAAAGCCATTGCAGATAGGCCACGAGATCGTCCAGCTGATTCTGGGTGAAATGGAAATTGGGCATCTGTCTTCTTCCCGGCACTCCCGTGGGTTG
>DMQT01000263.1:0-1528 GCA_003455595.1 Betaproteobacteria bacterium | reverse complement strand
GCGCCACCGAGAAAAATGTTGCGGGCCATCGCTTTGGTGAAGACTTGTTGCATGTTCGGCTCCTTGAACGTTGAAAAAAAGACCGTGTTTAAAGTTATACGCAGAATACATCTATTGATCCTTGATCTAGGTCAAGCTGGATCGAATTTTCGACGGGAACATAGGGAATAGCCTGGGCGGTGTAGCCAAGCTGAGTACGGCAGAGGTAATAACGAGCTTAAGGAGGAGTTCCACCGATTGCACAGGCAATCATGAGCTGATGGCGAGACAGGTCAGGCAGTGACAGTGATTAGTAGTATCCGTAAATAACGCAGCACATAAAATGCGCTCTCATGATCATTCGCGATCGGGAGCCACTCAATAAACTCCATCAGAGATAGAGACGATAGCCTCAACAAAAATCCGGATGCATGGCTGCAATATTTACCTTCGACGCATCATCGATTGAAAGCTTGGCAAAAGTGGGCATCCATACAGGTTCAGCCGCTTTTCCCCGGGCAAATCCAAAAGCCAGGAAAAGAAAGTGGTATATGACGTGGCTATGGATTCCGGGGCGGTAGTGTGTTTCGTCTCCAGCCGCGCAGTACTGCTCGTCAACGCGGTGATCATGTGGCACGGCAATCATCCACGGTTTCATCTCCGGTGCCATGGCGGATGCCGAGATCGTGCGCCTGCAGCAGGCAGGCTGTGCGTACATGCGTTGCTACGCCTCTCACACGGTACGTGAATAGCGCGGTGCGGCACCCTCGGTCTGTTGCAGATAAGCGTCGAACGCCATGGCGATATTGCGCAGAAAAATCCGTCCGGCTTCGGTGACGCGCACCCTTTCCGGGGTGAGCTCCACCAGCCCGTCGGCGCACAGCGCCTCCAGTTCTGTCAGGCTCTGCGCAAAGTAAGTGTCGAAATCCAGCCCCCATGCGTGGGCGAATGCCGCCTTGTCCAGCTCCAGGTCGCACATGATGCGGGTGATGGCATCGCGGCGGATTTTGTCGTCCTGGCTGATGCGCAGGCCGCGCTCGATGGGCAGGCTGCCTTGCGCCACGCTGGCGTGATAGTCCGCCAGACGCTTGAAATTCTGCGCATAAACCTCGTCGGTCTGGCTGATGGCCGAGGCGCCGAAGGCCAGGATGTCGCAGTCGCGGTGCGTGGTGTAGCCCTGAAAGTTGCGCCATAGCGTTTTCTGCTGCTGGGCGCGCACCAGTTCATCATCGTGTTTGGCGAAATGGTCCATGCCGATATACACATAACCCGCCTCGGACAGGCGGCGCTGGATCAGCTCCTGCAGGCTGATACGGGTGGCGAAATCAGGCAGATCCGGCTCCTGAATGAGCTTCTGGTGTTTTTTGAGCCAGGGCACATGCGCATAACCGAATACCGCCAGCCGGTCGGGGGACAGCGCGAGGATTTCATCCAGCGTGGCGTTGAAGCTGGCCACGGTCTGGTGCGGCAATCCCACCATCAAATCCATGTTGATGCTGTTAAACCCCGCGCTGCGCATCCAGCCATACACCTGCTGGATCAGCGCCAG
>DMQT01000203.1 GCA_003455595.1 Betaproteobacteria bacterium | reverse complement strand
CTTATCACATCATCTGCAACATGTATAACAATACGAATTTTTTTATCACATCATAGGGTATGTGTTCAAGAAGTCTGACTTTTACCCTACCTCCGTGACGGGCTCGATCGTCACAATGCGCCACTGAAAGCCTGGTGCAGCAGGGATTTTTTCAGTTCGTCCAGGGCGGCGAGTTTTTGCTGGTAGAGGGATTCGAGGCGTTGAGTCTCATCGTGAAGAGCATCAAGTTTTGCTGACAACTCCTCTTGCCTTTCCACGCTGGGCAGCCATACACGGAACTCGAAAAGATGCTCTCGATTGACCTTCGGCATCCCAGCTCGGGCTGAACCTTGGACCGCATAGTCAGTAAAGGGCTTACTCAGCAGCAGGTGAAAGAGGTAGTTGCGGGAAATTCCGTTTGGCAAGGGTGTAAGCGGATACATGTCTGCACTGCATAAGCCATTGAAATCGGGGCGGGCCACCTTCATGAGGTAAGGACGAATCTTGCTGTAGAGAACCATTGATTCGTCAAAAATGAATTTTCCGGAAATCAGGCCTTCTTCGCGGGCGGTCTGAAGGTCAATAAAGATGCCAGTCTTCGACTCAATGTTTCCTGCACCGACGTGTGTGAGATCGGCGAACTCGTCTTTGCGGGGATCGACAAGTCGTGAGGTGATGGCGCATACGTCGCTCAACCGCTTCTCCACCCACCCATCCCTCCGCTCCGTGAAAACGGATTGGAGGTGGCTTTCAAACAGGGTGCGGGCGTTTTGGCGGTTTTGTTCGGCGTTGACGCGGGCGGTGGCGATGCCGTCAAAGGCTTCATCGAGGATGGCGACGATACGTTGCTGTTCGGGGAAAGGAGCAACCGGAACTGGAACTTCTTTGAGTTTTCCGCCTGATAACTCTTTGAAGGTAGCGCCAGTTCCGAGGTCATTCAACAAGGGAACGATGCTCGTCAAGTAGTGATACAGATACTTGCTATCGAGCCCATTACGCGGAACCAATCCTTTGCAGCCTTGGTTGGTCGCCATTGGCGTTGTATTGATGACCAAGTGACCAATCGGAGCGCGAGAAGAAAGAATGACGGATTGCTCCGGTAGAAGCCTGGCCGAACTATTCTGCATTCCGGCATCAGTGATAGTTCGTTCCGTTTGGTCGATGTACGGCGTAGCGCGCTTGCCCATTTCGGCAGGCGTAATCCATTGATGTGGCCCATTCCAGTATTCGGCTATGCCGGTTTTCGGTGTGCCTCCGTTGACTACGTTACAAACCGCGTCAATGGTCTTGCGTTGCCATCCAGCCTTCACAACATTGACCCATCGACTCCGCTCAGGGAACGCCTAATCTTCGCCAGCACTTCCGCACTTTCCGCATCCAGCGTGGCGATCTCATTCATGATGTCCTGCGGGCTACGATGCACGACGGCTGCGCCGCTGTTGGGGTTCTTCACTGAGAGGTCATACCCTTCGGCTGCACTCAGGGATCGAGTATCGACGCTCCAGCTTTNNCGGCGTCATTCAGCGGGTTGGTCTTGCCCAGGTTGCGGCCGGGGACGAGCGTGTAGTACCAAACCTTGCGGGTGGGCGCACCTTTCTCGAAGAACAGCACGACGGTTTTGACGCCCGCGCCCTGGAAGGTGCCGCCGGGGCAGTCGAGCACGGTGTGCAGGTTGCAGCTTTCCAGCAGCAGCTTTCTCAAGCTCACCGAGGCGTTGTCGGTGTTGGATAAAAAGGTGTTCTTGATGACCACGCCCGCGCGGCCACCGGCCTTGAGCATCTTGATGAAATGTTGCAGGAACAGAAAAGCCGTTTCGCCCGTGCGGATAGAGAAGTTCTGCTGTACTTCCTTGCGCTCTTTGCCGCCAAAGGGCGGGTTGGCGAGGATAACGTCGAAGCGGTCTTTGTCTTGCACGTCGGCGAGGTTTTCAGCCAGGGTGTTGGTGTGCACGATGTTGGGCGCTTCGATGCCATGCAGGATCATGTTCATGATGGCCATGACATAGGCCAGCGATTTCTTTTCTTTGCCGTAGAAGGTGCGGGATTGCAGCGTGGAAAAGTCGGCGGTGGTAAGCCCTTCGGCTCTGCTCAGGGACCGGCTGGCTTTCAGATAGTCGAAGGCTTCGCACAAAAAGCCTGCGCTGCCCACGGCGCCGTCGTAAATGCGTTCGCCGATGCGGGGTGCCACGACTTGCACGATGGCGCGAATCAGCGGGCGCGGAGTGTAATACTCGCCGCCGTTGCGCCCGGCGTTGCCCATGTTCTTGATCTTGGTTTCGTACAGGTGGCTGAGCTCGTGCTTCTCAGTCTGCGAGCGAAAGCGCAGCTCGTCGATGTGGTCGATGATCTCGCGCAGGTTGTAGCCGCTGTGGATTCTGTTTTTGATCTCGCCGAAGATTTCGCCGATCTTGTATTCGAGCGTGTTTGGTCCGCTGGCTTTTTGCTTGAAGCCTTGCAGGTAGGGGAAGAGCTTGCGGTCGACAAAGTCGCGCAGGTCGTCGCCCGTTTGTGCGGCGTTGTGATCCAGCTTGCCTTGGCTATCCTTGGGCGCGGCCCAGCTGTTCCAGCGGTAGGGCGCGTCCAGAATGTGCGTGTATTGCTTGCCATCGAGTGCGGCCTCGGTGGCTTTGTCTTCTTCCAGCCCGTCAAGATATTTCAAGAACAGCAGCCAGGAGGTTTGCTCGGTGTAGTCCAGTTCCGTGGTGCAGCCGGCTTCTTTGC
>DMQT01000029.1 GCA_003455595.1 Betaproteobacteria bacterium | reverse complement strand
CCCATGATTGCCCGCCTCATCAAACGCGTGTTCGGCAAGAAGCCCGCGGCCGCCAAGAAATCCCGCCTGCAACGCATTCCGTTTGCGCAGCACGGCCTCGCGCGGGAGCGCATTCTGCCGTGCGCGCTGAAAGTCACCGATACGCTGCAACAGGGCGGCTACGCGGCGTTCATCGTCGGCGGCGCGGTGCGCGATTTGCTGCTGAATAAACAGCCAAAGGATTTCGACGTCGCCACCAACGCCACGCCCGAACAGGTGAAAGCGCTGTTTCGCCGTTCACGCATCATCGGCCGTCGCTTTCGCCTAGTGCACGTGATGTGCGGCGCAGATACCATTGAAGTATCGACGTTCCGCTCCAACGGCCTGTTGACCGAAGAGGACGACGACCGCGCCACCGACGCCACCGGGCGTATCGTGCGCGACAACGTGTTCGGCAGTCAGGAAGACGATGCCGAGCGCCGCGATTTCACCGTGAACGCCTTGTATTACGACCCGACCAGCCAGGAAATCTGGGACTATCGCGGTGGCGTCGCCGACATCGAGAAGAAAACCCTGCGCATGATCGGCGACCCCACCACGCGCTACCGCGAAGACCCGGTACGCATGCTGCGTGCGGCGCGCTTTGCGGCCAAACTGGATTTCAGAATCGACGAAGCCACGCGTGCGCCGGTGGCCGAACTGGCCGACTTGCTGGACAACGTGCCGCCGTCGCGCCTGTTTGACGAAATGCTGAAACTGCTGCTGTCCGGCCACGCCCTGCGCGGCGTCCACCAGTTGCGCGCCGAGGGCTTGCATCACGGCGTGCTGCCGCTGCTCGACAGCCTGCTCGACCAGCCCGAGAGCGAACGCTTCATCACCGCCGCGCTGCACAATACCGACCTGCGTGTGCAGGCCGAAAAACCCGTATCCCCAGCGTTCCTGTTTGCCACACTGCTGTGGCACGAGCTGCAAAGCGATTATGCAGCGCGCATTGCGGCGGGTGAAAAACCCTCGCCCGCGTTGTTTGAAGCGATGGACGCGGTGCTCGACCGGCAGCGCGAGCGCCTCGCCGTGCCGCGCCGCCTGGACGGCACGATGAAGGAAATCTGGACCTTGCAGCCGCGTTTCGAACAACGTTCCGGCAGCCGCCCGTACCGTTTGCTGCCGCATCCGCGCTTCCGTGCCGGTTACGACTTTTTGCTGCTGCGCGGCCAAAGCGGCGAAGTGGCGCAGGAGCTATGTGACTGGTGGACGGATTTTCAGGATGTCAGCGACGACGCGCGTGCCGAAATGCTGCTGCCCGAACCGGCCAACCAGCCCAAGCGCAAGCGCCGCAAGCGCGGACCCAAACCCGCCGCGGCCAGTACGCCTGAAGCATGACGTCCTGCACTCTGACCAGCCTGCCCGCGTCGGCATTCGTCGCGCTCGGCAGCAATCTGGCCAACCCTGCCGAGCAAGTGCTGCATGCCGTCAAAGCCATTGCCGCGCTACCGGATACCCGCCTGCTGGCGCGCTCGGCGCTGTATTTGAACGCGCCGGTGGGCTACGCCGACCAGCCCGATTTCATCAACGCCGTGGCGCAGATCGAAACCGGTTTGTCACCGCATGACCTGCTCGCCGCGTTGCTGGAGATCGAGCACCAGTTCGGGCGTGAGCGCAGCTTTCGCAACGCGCCGCGCGTGATTGATCTGGACGTGCTGATTTACGCCGACCTGCAATGCCACGACACCGGCCTGACACTGCCGCACCCGCGCATGCATGAGCGCGCCTTCGTACTGGTGCCACTGCTGGAAATCGCGCCGCAGGTCATCATTCCTGGGCGCGGTCTGGCCGCCAATTATCTGACTGGCGCGCCACACGGCCTGCAGCCGGTGAGCGATACCTGGTCAGCCCATAGCGCACAGACATAATGCTGGAAAAATACCGTTACATCGCCGTTGAAGGCCCCATCGGTGTCGGCAAAACCAGCCTGTCCAAGCGCATTGCCGCGCACCTGCAATCTGAATTGCTGCTCGAAAATGCCGCTGAGAACCCGTTTCTGCCACGTTTTTATCAAGACCCGAAGCGCCACGCGCTCGCTACCCAACTGTTTTTTCTGTTTCAGCGCAGCGCCCAGGTGCAGGATTTGCAGCAGGGCGACCTGTTTCAACACAGCACCGTAGCGGATTTTCTGCTCGACAAGGATGTGCTGTTTGCGCGCCTCAATCTGGACGACGACGAATACCGCCTGTACCAGAAAATCTACGACGAACTGCAGCCCAAAGCGCCGGTGCCAGACCTGGTCATTTACCTGCAAGCCAAGCCCGCCGTACTGCTGGAACGCGTGCACGGACGCGGTATCGGCTACGAGCAAAGCATCTCCGCCGACTACCTGCAGCGCCTGGCCGACAGCTATGCGCGCTACTTTTACAGCTACGACGCCGCACCGCTGTTCACCGTCAACTGCGAGCACCTGAATTTTGTGCACAGCGACGCCGACTTTGCCCTGCTGATGCAGCAAATCGGCGCGATGCGCGGCCAGCGCGAATTTTTCAACCGGGCAGGGTAAAATTTCACCATGACGACCAGCCTCCTTACCCTGCAACAACGCGCCAGCGCCGGTGAAAAACTGGCCGTACTGACCGCCTACGACGCCAGCTTTGCCGCGCTGCTGGAAAGCTGCGGTATCGACGCGCTGCTGGTCGGCGACTCGCTCGGCATGGTGCTGCAAGGCCAGCGCTCGACCTTGCCGGTGCGCCTGGCCGATATGGTCTATCACACCGCCAGCGTAGCGCGCGGCGCAACCAACAGCTTCATCATCGCCGACCTGCCATTCGGCAGCTATCAGGCCAGCCCGGCGCAGGCGTTTGAAGCCGCCGCGCAACTGATGGCGGCGGGCGCGCACTGCGTCAAACTTGAGGGCGGCGCGGTGATGGTCGATACCGTGGCGTTCCTCAGCACGCGCGGCATTCCGGTCTGCGCGCATTTGGGGCTGTTGCCGCAATCGGTCAACACGCTGGGCGGTTACAAGGTGCAAGGCAAAAGCGAACCCGCTGCCCGACAACTATTAGCCGACGCGCTGGCGCTGCAACAGGCCGGTGCCGGTATGGTAGTGCTCGAAGCCATTCCCGCCGCACTGGCTGCTGAAGTCACCCAGGCGCTGCACATCCCCACCATCGGCATCGGTGCCGGCGCGGATTGCAGCGGCCAGGTACTGGTGCTACACGATATGCTCGGCGTCACCGCAGGCAAACCGCCGCGTTTTGTGCGCAACTTCATGATGGGCGCCGACAGCGTTCAGACGGCGGTAAGCGCCTATGTCAAAGCGGTGAAGAGCGGCGAGTTTCCCGCGCCGGAACACTGCTTCTAAGCGGCGATGCAGATCATTCACACGCTAGATGACCTGCATTGCTGGCGCGCCGACAACACCGATGTCGCCCTCGTACCCACCATGGGCAACCTGCACGACGGCCATCTCGCACTGGTTGAACTGGCACGCCAGCACGCCGCCCGTGTGGTGGTGAGCATCTTCGTCAACCCGCTGCAATTCGGCCCGAACGAGGATTTTTCGCGCTATCCGCGCACGCTGGAAGCCGATTGCGCGCGTCTGAAGGCAATCGGCGTTGACGCGGTATTCTCCCCCGACGCCACCGAGTTGTTCCCGCAGCCGCAGCGCTATCACGTCGAGCCGCCTGAGCTGGCGAATGAACTGTGCGGTGCGTTTCGTCCCGGCCATTTTCGCGGCGTCGCCACCATAGTGCTGAAACTGCTGAATCTGGTGCAGCCGCGGGTGGCCGTGTTCGGCCGCAAGGACTACCAACAGCTCGCCATCATTCGCGGCCTGTGTGCCGATCTGAATGTGCCGGTGCAGATTGTCGCGAGCGACACCGTGCGCGCCGATGACGGTCTCGCGCTGTCCTCACGCAACGGCTTTTTGAGCCCGACGGAACGCGCCGAAGCGCCGCGACTGTACCGCCTGCTGGGTGAAATCCGCCAGCAGCTTGTCGACGGTAAACGGAATTTTTCCGCACTGGAAAATGCAGCCGCACAAACCTTGAGTGAACACGGCTGGCGCGTCGATTACATCGCCATTCGCACGCCGGTGCTTGAGTTGCCCGTTACCGCAGATCGCCAGTTCGTTGTCCTGGGCGCAGCCCATCTAGGACGCACACGATTGATCGACAATATCGAATTGACGGCCACTAAAAATTTATAGTTTATAATGGCCGACTAATATTCGTTCCCCGAGAAAGGGCAACGCCATGCAAAGAACTATGTTGAAATCCAAGCTGCACCGCGTGCGGGTAACCCAGTCCGAGTTGCATTACGAGGGCTCGTGCGCGATTGACGACACCCTGCTGGAAGCCGCCGACATCCGCGAGTATCAGCAGATCGACATTTACAACGTCACCAACGGCGAACGCTTCACCACCTATGCGATTCGTGCCGAACGCGATTCCGGCACCATTTCGGTCAACGGTGCCGCCGCGCACAAGGCCAACCCCGGCGACCTGCTGATCATCGCCACCTACGCGTCATACAACGAAATCGAACTGGAAAAATTTGCCCCGCAACTGGTGTATGTCGATGGCGACAACCGCATCATCGCCAGCCGCAGCCAGATCCCGGTGCAGGCCGCGCAGGCCTGATATTCAAGCGGTGCTCATGTGCGCGC
>DMQT01000107.1:2541-5205 GCA_003455595.1 Betaproteobacteria bacterium | reverse complement strand
TGACGTGGGTGTTGTCAGGGAAGGCGTCGCCGATGCGACTGCCCGCGCGCACCTGGATCTCCTTGTCTTCGATGTAGGTGCCGGTGCTGCGCCGATCCGACGCCACCAGCGCGCCCGCGCCTGCGCCTGCGATAACGACGGGCACACAGCCTTGCAGTTGCAGTAAAGCCAGTGCCAGTGCGGCGATAGTCAATGTATTACGCATTATTCAACTCCTAGAATCAGACAATCAATCCCATCGCACAAACAGTGGATGGTGAGCAGGTGTACTTCCTGAATCCGCGCCGTGGAGGTCGCGGGTACGCAGATATGGATATCGCCATCGCGTAGAAGTTCGCCAACCTGTCCACCGCTGCCGCCGGTGAGCGCCACCACCAGCATGTCGCGGGCGTGCGCGGCGCGGATGGCTTCGACCACATTGCGCGAATTGCCGCTGGTGGAAATCGCCAGCAGCACATCGCCGACGTGGCCGAGCGCGGTGACTTGTTTGGAGAAAATCTGGCTGAATTCGTAATCGTTGGCGATCGAGGTCAGGATCGAACTATCGGTGGTCAGCGCCACCGCCGCCAGGCCGGGGCGCTCCATTTCGAAGCGGTTGATCAGTTCGGAGGAAAAGTGCTGGGCATCGGCGGCTGAGCCGCCATTGCCGCATGCGAGGATTTTGCCGTCGGAGAGCAGGCTCTGGCTCATCATTTCAGCCGCGCGCGCGATCGGTTCGGCGAGCAGATCCATGGTTTCCATCTTGAGCCGGGCGCTGTCGCCGAAATGACCGTGTATGCGAGTAATCAAGTCCATCCGGCAATTATACACAGGCTGGATTCAGGCTCCGAAGGCGTTTTGCAGCCACTCGATCTGCTCGCCGTGGAACAGCAGCGCATCGAAGCGGCACGGCGGCGTGCGCGGCAGTTGCGCCAGGTAGTGCTGCGCGGTGGCGATGAGTTTGTGCTGCTTGCGTGCGTCGATGCTGGCGGCCGCGCCGCCGAATTGATTGCTGGCGCGGCTGCGTACTTCAACAAACACCAGGGTCGCGCCGTCGCGCAGGATCAGATCAATCTCGCCGAAGCGGCAGTGATAGTTTTTTTCCACCAGTTTCAGCCCGCGCGCCAGCAGATACTCGGCGGCGCGTTGCTCGGCGTGTTGACCGGCTGTCAGCATGAATGAGCACTGCCGGTTTGCCGACACGGGCGTGGCGCGGCGATAATGGCGGGATTCGTGTTCAGTGGCGGCAAATATGCATACATCCGGCACATTATATGTGGTCGCTACGCCCATCGGGAATCTGGGTGACATCACCCAGCGCGCCATCGAGGTACTCAAATCGGTTGACCTGGTGGCAGCGGAAGATACGCGTCACAGTGGCCAGCTGCTGGCGCGGCTCGGCATTCCGGCGCGTTTCGTGGCGCTGCACGAGCATAACGAGCAACAGGTGGCGCAGCGCCTGGTGGCGGATATGCAGGCGGGCAAGCGCATCGCGCTGATTTGCGACGCGGGCACCCCGGCCATCAGCGACCCCGGCACGCTGCTGGTGGCGGCAGCGCATGCGGCGGGTATCGCGGTGGTGCCGTTGCCGGGTGCCAACGCGGCCGTCAGCGCGCTGTCGGCCGCCGGGGTGAACGCCCCGCACTGGCTGTTTTATGGCTTCTTGCCGAACAAAGCCGTGGCGCGCAGCAAGGCGTTGGCGGCGCTGGTCCACCTGCCATATGCGCTGGTATTTTATGAAGCGCCGCACCGTATCGTCGAGTGCGTCGCCGCGCTGGCGGCCAGTCTGGGCGGCACGCGACGGATTACGCTGGCGCGTGAATTGACCAAGCTGTTTGAATCTATCCATAGTCTGCCATTGGCCGAGGCCGTGGCCTGGCTTGAGGCTGACCTGAATCGCCAGAAAGGCGAATTCGTACTGATCGTGGAAGGCGCGCCCGAAGTTGTTGTCGATGAAGACGACGCGCGCCTGCGCGACACGCTGGCGGTGCTGCTGGAAGAATTGCCGCTGAAGCAGGCCGCGCACCTGGCGGCCAGGCTCACCGGCCTGAAGAAAAATGTCGCGTACGAGCTGGCGTTGCAGATGCGCGATGCGGATGCGGAAAAAACCTGAGAATTCAATAAGGAATTGAGCCCATGGACACCTTGACCCTCACCCGCCCCGACGACTGGCATCTGCACCTGCGCGACGGCGCGGCCATGCAATCGGTGCTGCCCGATACTGCGCGCCGCTTTGCCCGCGCCATCGTCATGCCCAATCTCAAGCCGCCGGTGCGTACTGTTGCTGAAGCAGCTGCGTACCGCGCACGCATTCTGGCAGCACTGCCCGAGGGCGTGGCGTTCGAGCCCTTGATGACGCTGTATCTCACCGACAACACCGACCCGGGCGAGATTGCGCGCGCCAAGGCCAGCGGTTTTGTCCATGCGGTGAAATATTACCCGGCCGGTGCCACCACCAATTCGGATCTGGGTGTGACCAGTCTGTCGAACTGCGATGCGGTGTTTGTCGAGATGGAACGCCTCGGTGTACCGCTGCTGCTGCATGGTGAAGTCACCGATGCCAGCGTCGACGTGTTCGATCGCGAGGCGGTATTCATCGAACGCCATTTGATCCCGCTGACGCGCAAATTTCCCGTCCTGCGCATTGTGCTGGAGCACCTCACCACGCAACAAGGCGTCGAGTTT
>DMQT01000107.1:0-2478 GCA_003455595.1 Betaproteobacteria bacterium | reverse complement strand
GCCTTGATTGCCGCCGCCACCAGTGGCAGCCCGAAATTTTTCCTCGGCACCGACAGCGCCCCGCATCCGGTCGGCGCCAAGGAATCCGCCTGCGGTTGTGCCGGCCTCTATACCGCGCACGCCGCGCTGGAACTGTATGCCGAAGTTTTCGATGCGGCAGGCAAGCTGGACAAACTCGAAGGCTTCGCCAGCCAGTTCGGCGCGGACTTCTACGGCCTGCCGCGCAACACCACGCGCGTTACGCTCAAGCGCGAAGCCTGGACGGTACCCGCCATGCAGGCGTTGGGCGAACACAGCCTGGTGCCGCTGCGGGCCGGGGAGACGGTGGGGTGGCGGCTGATTGACGGGTAATAGCGCAACTGGGCGTTTTGTGGGGCTGCAATATAGTTGGCGCCAATAAAGCGTTCGCTTGCCACGCTTCAGCTCTCCTTTTGTTCGGTGACATCAGGCCGAAACAGAAGCTGGCCTGGATAATTTAATCTCAACCTTCAACATCCTCTAAAAATTGGGGTTACCGGCGACTTTATTATGGATATAGCGTTACTTCTGTTGCTCATCCTGCTGAACGGCGTTTTCGCCATGTCTGAAATCGCTGTGGTCACTTCCCGCAAGATTCGCTTGCAAAGACTGGCCGACAACGGCAGTCCGGGTGCCCACTCAGCCTTGTCACTTCATGCCGAGCCGTCCAGCTTTCTGTCCACGGTTCAGGTGGGTATTACGACCATCGGTATTTTGAGCGGTGCCATAGGTGAATCGGCGTTGGCTGATCCTTTGGCCGCATGGCTATCCGGCTTCACGCTGGTCGCGCCCTATGCTCGGGGTATCGCACTGACGGTTGTGGTGGCGGGGCTGACCTACTTTGCTGTCGTGGTCGGTGAACTGGTGCCCAAGCGTCTGGCGTTGATGGCGCCAGAAGGCATCGCATCCCTCATATCCCGGCCGATGATCTGGCTGTCACGGGCTGCGCGCCCCATGGTGTGGCTGCTTTCTTCCACCTCCAGCCTGCTGCTGCGCCTGATTGGTGCGCGCCGCAAGGAAGAGCCGCCGGTGACGGACGAGGAGATCAGGGTGCTGATGGAACAAGGCTCCGAGGCCGGCGTTTTCCACGAGAGCGAGCAGGCGATCGTCTCCAACGTGCTGCGGCTTGACGACCAGCGTATCGAGTCGATCATGACGCCCCGCAAAGATATTTATTTGCTCGACCTGAACGAGCCGGACGCGGAAATTCGCCGCGGCATCGCGGAAAGTCCCTATACGCGGATCATCGTGTGTCGCGACGGCCTGGACCAGATCGTGGGCATATTGCGGACTTCCGATCTGCTCAAGTCTGCATTGGACGGCGAACCGCTCGATGTCGAACATTCGATGCGTCCGCCGCTGTATGTGCCGGCTGGGGTAAGCACCACGCAATTGCTCGAAAATTTCCGCAAGGCGCGGCTGCAATCCGCCCTGATCGTCGACGAATATGGCGAACTGCAGGGTCTGGTTACCCTCACCGACGTGCTGACGTCGATCGTTGGCGATCTGCCTTCCGACGACGTGAATGAGGCGCAGGACGTCGTGAAGCGGGAAGATGGGTCGTGGCTGATGGACGGCGGTGTGGCGGTCGAACGCTTCAAGTCGGTGCTGGAAATTGATGCGGATTTACCCGGTGAAGAGGAATACGTTTTCAATACCCTGGGTGGTTTCGTCATGCATATGCTGGGGCGCATTCCTGCGGTGGCCGACCATTTCGACTGGGGCGGCTGTCGCTTCGAAGTGATGGACATGGACAAGAACCGGGTAGATCAGGTGCTGGTTGCGCATATCAGCCCGCCTCCCGTAGCGTCAGCGGAAGTGCGTTCATAAGAAAATCCTCGCGCCGAAGGAACGATTTTAATCCCGGCGCTGCCTCAGCGTTACCCCAATAAATCAGTAAATTCTTATACGCTGATATTGCGAGTTTATTGGGCAACTGGTCGCACTCTATGACGTCTGATGGTTGAGGTGTTCCCCCATGGATCTGCTACACAACCCCGAATTTCTCTCTCGCGCGCAATTCGGCTTCATCGCCTTGTTCCATATTCTATGGCCGCCGCTGACCATCGGTCTGGCGCTGATCCTGTTCTCGCTGGAAGCCGCCTGGGTCAAGACGCGCAAGGTGTTCTATTACCAGCAGGCACGGTTCTGGAGCAAAATCTTCCTCATCAACTTCGGCGTCGGCGTGATCAGCGGCCTGCCGATGGAGTTTTCCTTCGGCACCAACTGGGGGCCGTTCTCCATCGCCAGCGGCGACTTTTTCGGCAATATTCTGGGCTTTGAAACCGCCATGGCGTTCATGCTGGAGGCGGGTTTCCTCGGCATCATGCTGTTCGGCTGGAAGCGGGTCAGCCCGGGCATGCATCTGTTTGCCACCGGCATGGTGGCGTTCGGCAGCACGCTGTCGGCGTTCTGGATCATGGTTGCCAATTCGTGGATGCAGACGCCCGCCGGGGTGAC
>DMQT01000069.1:4715-5297 GCA_003455595.1 Betaproteobacteria bacterium | reverse complement strand
ACCCTGTCATTGGCAGTGCTCGGAGTGCTTTACGGCGCCTCCCCAGCGTTGGCGATGCCATTTCTGGGTACGGCGCAGAGCTTCGCGGTTCTGGGTGCCTCAACCGTGACAAATACCGGCTCGACCACCATCAGCGGGGATCTCGGCCTCTACCCGGGAACGTCAGTGACTGGCGGCCCGCCGCTTATTACCCTCACAGGAACGCTATACCAGACTGATGCAGTCGCAAAGCAGGCCCGGATTGATGCCTTCACGGCATACACTACGCTTGCAGGTCAGGCGGTCACCAGTGACTTGAGTGGTCAGGATCTGGGTGGACTCACGCTCACGCCTGGCGTCTACTTCTTTTCGTCGTCGGCTCAATTGACGGGAACGCTCACGCTCAACGCCCTAAACGATCCCAATGCACTCTTCGTATTCCAGATCGGGAGCGCGCTCACGACCGCAAGCGACTCGATTGTCAGCGTGCTCAATGGCGGTGCAAATGACGGCGTGTTCTGGCAGGTCGGCACCTCCGCGACGCTGGGTACCAGCACACTGTTCGCAGGAAATATTCTCGCGAATCAGAGCATCACCTTGAAT
>DMQT01000069.1:0-4671 GCA_003455595.1 Betaproteobacteria bacterium | reverse complement strand
CGGATCAGAGCGTCACCCTGAATACCACGGCAAAGATTCTGTGCGGTCGGGCCATCGCGCTCAATGCTGCAGTGACAATGGATACCAACACCATCTCAAACGATTGCACCGTTTACAATGGCGTCACCGACATCAGCGACTACGGTAGCGCGGGCTTGAGCGGTTACAGTACTGGCAATGGCGGTGGCCAGACCGTTCCTGAACCCGCTACGCTGGCGCTGCTGGGAATCGGACTCGCCGGGCTTGGATTTGGTCGACGCCGACGCGGTTGAGATTAAGCAGTTGGAGTTCGCCACGACAAGTCCTGCTTCGGCAGGACTTGTCGTTTGCTACATCAGGCATCGCAAGTCAGGCACCGAATCCAGGGCGTACTGAATTGACGCATCAGCATGCCGCAGCCACTGCGCTTCAGGATTGAACTGATCGGGCACATGCAGCTACACTCGGCGTTTCACGCTAGCCTCGATACCGTATGCCTATCATTCGTTCATTGCGCACCGGATTATTGACCGGATGCTTATCCGCGACGCTGCTACTGGTTGCCGCACCCCCGGTATACGCCGACGTAGCGCCCTCACCGGCGCTGCTACTGGCCAAAGTCGCGAGCGGCGATCTCGACCCTGCGCCCTACTGGGTCAGCGAAAAACTCGACGGCGTGCGCGCGCTGTGGGACGGCGCGCAATTGCGCTTTCGCAGCGGCAATCCGGTGCATGCACCCGCGTGGTTCATCGCCGGTCTGCCGCCGCAGGCGCTGGACGGCGAGCTGTGGATCGCGCGCAATCGCTTCGAGCAGGTGTCCGGCATCGTGCGCCGCCAGCAGCCGAACGACGCCGACTGGCGGCAGGTGCGCTACATGATTTTTGAGCTGCCCGATGCGCCCGGCTCGTTCACTGCGCGCATCACGCAAATGCGCGCCATCGTCAGCGCTGCAAATGTGCCGTGGCTGCATGCGGTTGAACAATTTCGCGTCAACGATCAGGCCACCCTTATGCATCGGCTCGACAGCGTGGTACAGGCAGGTGGCGAAGGCCTGATGCTGCATCTGGCCGACGCGCCCTACCTCACCGGTCGCCAGGACGCGTTGCTGAAGCTGAAACCCTGGCAGGACACTGAAGCGACCGTGGTCGGCTACACACCCGGCACCGGCAAATATCGCGGCATGGCCGGCGCACTCAAAATGCAGATGCCAGACGGCAAACACTTCCTGATTGGCTCGGGTCTATCCGATGCCGTGCGCCGACACCCACCCGCGATCGGCAGCCTCGTCACCTATCGCTATCAGGCACTCACGCAGGACGGCGTGCCGCGCTTTGCACGCTATCTGCGGTTGCGGGAGGATTACTGAGTCGCGGATTCATGCACGAGTTGCACCCACCCACCTGCATCGGGTTCTCGCTTTAGGAGCGCATCCTGACGGGTAAGACAACGGGGCTTAAGTTTTAAAAAATCGCCTTTGTTTCTGGGGTGTTCTGTATAGGCAATTACGGCATTATCTTTAATGAATACAAGCAGGTTGATTCCATCATTACTGCCAATCGAACTTTTGCTCAGCGCATCCCATTTAAAGCCAAGCGTCTTTTCAACAGTCTCGTTCATCGCGTATGGCCCGATGACGCACATGCGCTCCCACCCGACCGGCCCTAGCTTGCTGAAGTCGATAGGTTCATCGCCAGTTGAATCGAACTGTCTCGTAATTGAGTCGCTGACCTCCTGATTTGCATCCTTATTTACGTCAGAACAGCCAGCAAAAGCCATCGCCAAAAGCAGGCTGTACAGAACCTTCTTCCTCATGAACGGGGTAGCTGTCACAGCTTCCGCAAGAAGCTCGTCCAAGGCGCTACGAATATGTGGATTACGCATTACGTTCTCCTTACAGCACACAGCACACTCAACCCGCCAAGCCTCTCAAATCCTTAATCAGCAGGTAATGGTGATAGGCATCAGTCGGGCTGGGATCAAAATCGAAATGTTCGTAGAAGCGCCGGGCAGTATCGTCCTTGGCGTGAACGATCACGGCACATATGCCTGCGATATCCGCAGCTTGAAGGGTTCTGGCGAGAGCGTCATGCAACAGTGCTGCACCCAGCCCATTGCCCTTGACTGCGTTATCAACCGCCAGCCTGGCCAGCAGCATCACAGGGACGGGATGGCGCGCCAACTCCTTGACGATGCGCGGCGGCGCTTCCTCGTGCGCCACGGCGCCAACCGCCAAGCTGTAATAGCCGATAACACTTGCGTCGCGGGTTGCCACATAGATTTGCGCGCTACCAGACAACAGGTTGGTCAGCGCAAAGCGCGCGATATAGCGGTTGAGCGCTGCGTCGCCGCAGTCGAAAGACGCGACGCTGTGGGTACGGTCTAGCTTTTGAATATCCCAATAGCGTTTCGCTGGCACGGGTTTTACTGACCCGTTTTCATCAGACGGGCAAGGCGTGGCCGGGCGCGGGGTGGCGCATCCAGCGCTGTCTGGAATTCTGCCCAGCGGGTGTCATCCAGGATGAACAGGCGCCGATCGGCCAGCGTCTCGGCAGCAGAAGCCAAGCCACTATCAAGCAGAAATTCGCTGACGGTCTTGTCTTGCGCCTGCGCAGCCGCCTGGATCATCTGCTTGGCAGCCGCCGAAATGCGCAAATCGACGCGTTGGGTTTTAGAGGAAGCGAGCATGATGGCACCTTTGGAATAGCCTGAAGAGCAGTATAGCGTGTGTTCGATGTCAGTACAATACAGCGTTAAACTATTCGCTTTGACCCAGTCGGCTCAAATCAGCCCACTACCCCCGCGCCAGCGGGGCATATCCCCCGAATCACCCACCCCGAACCGCAGCACGTAAAACTTAATTCAGCTATTTCATGGCTTTACAACCGTGGCACGCTTGCTGCTGAGGTAGAGACAGGACACCGCCATCCTATGTAACGGGCGGGTCAATTATCAGGAGAATCATCATGCACATTGGCGCTTATTCCACTTACCTGTTCGTACTGGCAGTCGCGTTTATCGGCCTCGTGGCCTGGGTGTTCAACAAAAAACGCAAGACGCGCTGGGAACACGACGGCGAGATTCCGTTTGAAGAAGACAAGAGCTGAAAGCGGTCTCACGACAACGACACCTTTGCCCCACACACATTTTATTTGACTCAGGAGAACCAACATGAAAACCAATCTGATTGCAGCAGTAATTACCGGCACCGTTCTGTCCTTGTCCGGCATGGCTTATGCCGCGCCGATGGTGGGGTATGAAACAGTCGGCGTGAGCGTGGCTGATACCCAGGTCGCGGCGATGGGCTGGAGCGCGGAGAAACAAATCCTGCACAAGGCGGTGTACAACGACGATCACAAGAAAATCGGCGTGATTGAAGACATCATCATTTCACCGGAAAAATCGCTGTCGTATGCAGTGGTCGG
Organism: Betaproteobacteria bacterium; assembly: GCA_003455595.1. GTDB lineage: Bacteria > Pseudomonadota > Gammaproteobacteria > Burkholderiales > Sulfuriferulaceae > Sulfuriferula. Next base: position 1,270 of record DMQT01000069.1, on the reverse strand, counting down.
AGTCGGCGGTTTCCTCGGCATGGATCGTCACGACGTGCTGATTCCGTTCAACCACTTCCGCTCTGAAGGCAGCAAATATCTGTTGCCGGGCGCGACCAAGCCGATGCTGAAATCCTTGCCTGAATTCAAGTACAACAAGAAGTAAGCGTACAGCGCACGCCGCGTAGTCTGTTACGCGGCATTTCTTTGTCCGGGAGGTCGTCATGCTGCATCGTTTGCCAGGTTTACTGAGTGCCGCCAGCCTGAGCCTGGTGCTGGCCGCGTGCGCCACCGTGCCTGCACCTGCACCGGTGGAAGTGCCGGAGGTGATCCAGCTCAGTCGTGCGGGTACGCCGCCCGGGCAGATCATCCAGAAAATGCGCGATGCGGGCATGGTGTATCGCCTGAAAGGCAGCCAGATGGCGCGCCTGCATCAGGATGGGGTGTCGGATGCGGTACTCAATTACATGCAGCACACGTATGTTGATGCGGTGCGGCGCGACCAGCGCCTGCGCGACTGGAACCGCTGGTGGCCGGACGCAGACGGCTATTTTTACGGCGGCTGCTATTATCAGTCGTGGCCCTATGGCTGTCGCTGAACGCGTATGAGCCAGTTCAGCAATCTGTCGTCGCACATCCTGCAAGCGTCGGCGCAAATGGTCGGCGTGTGCATGGTGATTATCAGTATCGTCCGGCTGTTGCACCTGGGCAATGCCGCCAACCACATCGTGGATCGCATCCTCGGCATCGACAACATCGTGTTTTTGCTGAGTGCGATTTTGTCCTACGCGTCGATGCGCTATACCCGGCTGACCGACATACTGGAAGGCCTGGCCGATACGCTGTTCATGATGGGACTGATATTCATGACGCTGGCCTCGGTGTTGTTGTCGTTCGAAATTCTCTGACCGGTAAACAGCATGCGCGCACCCGCCTCCCTCATTCCACTGCAACAACGCAACGCCACCTGGGCGTCGGCGCGCAAGGACATGGTCGGCAGCGCATTACGCGAAGCGCGACTGTGGTTCAGCGTGGCGCAGGGCTGTGTCAGCGAAGTGTATTTTCCGCGCATCGACATTCCACAATTAAAAGACCTCGGCATCATCGTCGCCGATGGACAGGGTTTCTGGCAGGAACTGCGCCGCCTGCCCGGCTACCAGGTCGAATGCGCCAGCCCCGGCATTCCGGCACTGCATATCCGCCATACTCACGTCCGCTTCACGCTGGACCTGCGCATCACGCCCGATCCGCTGCGCGATGTGCTGCTGCTCGACATCACGCTCGACGGCGA
>DMQT01000327.1:3072-3269 GCA_003455595.1 Betaproteobacteria bacterium | reverse complement strand
TTGCCCTCAAGTACCGCAACTTGCGGTCGAATCCTTTCGTCTTCCTGCGTGGTACCTGTCACCTGTTCTATGACCGCTTGCCGCGTGACCGGGTTCTGGATCGGGCGCCGCTCACCTGGATCTGCGGCGACCTGCACATCGAGAACTTCGGTAGTTACAAGGGCGACAACCGCCTCGTCTACTTCGACATGAACGAT
>DMQT01000327.1:0-2904 GCA_003455595.1 Betaproteobacteria bacterium | reverse complement strand
ATTCTGGTTGGTGCCCGGATTATGTCAGTCAAGCGGCCGGTGGCCCTGGCCTTGTGCCACACCTTCCTTGGTGCATATGCGGCGGCCCTGGCGAATGGTAAGGCGCGCTGGGTGGAACGGGAAACCGCCGAAGGCATGGTCAAGAACCTGCTGGATAGCCTGCGCAGTCGGCTGCGCCCCCAGTTTCTCGACAGCCGCACCGAGCGTAAGGGCAAACAGCGCCTGATCCGGCTGGATGGGAAGAAGGCGTTGCCGGTGAGCGATAAGCAGCGCAGCAAGATCACGTCGTTCATGGAAACCTTTGCTGGTCAGCAGCCCAACCCGCAATTTTACAAGGTGCTGGACGTCGCCCGTCGTATTGCCGGCACCGGCAGTCTCGGTGTGGATCGTTACATCATCTTGGTCGAAGGCAAAGGCTCGCCGGATCGAAACTACTTACTGGACTTGAAGCAGGCGCTACCCTCATCGCTCACCCCACATCTGACCATCAAGCAGCCGCGTTGGCAAACCGAGGCGCACCGGGTAGTGGCGTTACAACAGCGCATACAGGCGGTACCGATGGCTTTTTTGCACCCGGTCGTCATCGGCAAAAAAGCCTATGTGCTGCGCGGCTTGCAACCCAGCGAAGACAGGGTGGTACTGAATGGTGCGCCCAAGGAGCCGCGTCTCCTTGAAGGGGTGATCCAGACCATGGGCGAACTTGTTGCCTGGGGACAGCTGCGCAGCAGTGGCCGGGACAATTCGGCAATCAGTGACGCGCTGATTGATTTCGCCCAGCGGGAGAAGTGGAAGCAATCGTTGCTCGATGTTGCTGAGTACTGCAGCGTGCAAACAGAACAGGACTGGCGTATTTATGCTACGGCGTTTGATGATGGGGCATTCACGGTCTGATCTCGAGGTTGTTGGTATGGAAACTGCAACCCTATCAGACATTTGCAGTCATTCGCGCCCTCATTTGTGCGAAATTCAGGCTAGGACAGGCATATGACCTGCTGTTTTTCATATTCGTCTTCCCCGCCCTTGGAGCTGCTTATGGTGGCGTGCTGAGATGCATCCTAGATTGAGCCGTTTTGCTTTGAAATTTGCATTTAACATTGCCCCACTTCGGTGATTGCAAGCTTATGACCCATCATGACCAATGCCTTATTTCGCGGGTCATTTCGAAATCCACAAGATGGATTAATCAGTGATGCAAATCCACACTGATGGAGTATGGTTTTGGCTTCGAACAGCAATTTAATCCCTGTATTTGCTTCCGTCTCTGCGTCAATACGTTCTCATCGGTGAGGTGCGCTAGCCATTTTTTCACTTCAACTTGGCACTACATATCGACAAACGCCCACTGTTATTTGGACAGCGCCTCAATACCTGCGTGATTTTCTAGAAAAGTTATACTACGTATCGACGTAGTGTAGTATAAATAACACATGCAAAATCTTTATATACCACTTGGACCCGCCGCAGAAACTGCTTACGCTCAGACGCTCGACTACGTCATGATGGGCAACCTGCATCGAAGCGTTGCCGACCTGACAGGGACATTCGCCAAGAAGACTGTTTCTGGCCATGAGTACTGGTATTTCCAGTATCGTGATGTCAATCAGGTCATCCATCAGCTATACCTTGGCCCGCAAAGCCAGCGCCTTGATCGGCTTATTGAGGCCAAAAAAGGGGCGCGAGCCGGGCGACAGGAATCCCTTGCAAAGCAGGCTAGAGCGGCCATCGCGCTCGGCAATCAAGGCATGGCCCGATCGCAGTTCAGGGTCATCCGCCGCCTTGAAGAGTATGGCTTTTTCAAGGCGGGCGGGGTGCTGATTGGCACACATGCATTCGCTTCCTATGGAAACATGCTCGGCGTTGGCTGGTATGACGGAAATCAAACGCATGATGTTGATTTCGCCTACGCCGGCAGAAGCGTGTCACTTGCCTTACCAACGAATCTGAAGCTTGACGTTCACGACGCCATTTCATCGCTCGAAATGGGCTTCCTGCCCGCATCCAGGCTGGATGGTTTGGTTGGCGGGAGCTACGTGATACCGCATCAGCCCGATTTTCGTTTGGACTTCCTGACGACCATTGGGCGCGATGATTCCGATTTGGTTAATTTCCCGAATCTGAATCTCGCCATGGTGCCAATGAAGTTCATGGAGTTTTCGCTGCAGGATATTCGGCAAGCAGCGTTGATGTCGGAAGAGGGCGCGATTCTGGTCAATGTGCCGAGTCCGGCGCGCTATGCGCTTCACAAATTAATTGTTGCAGGCGAGCGTAGCGGGGCATTCAAGACAAAGGCCAACAAGGATGTGCGGCAAGCCGCAGCGTTGATCTCATTCCTCGCAAAGTATCAACCTGACGATTTGATGGAGGCATGGACTGATCTCGAGAGCCGGGGCAAGGGATGGCGAACAAGGTTTGAGCAAGGTGTCACCATGCTTCTGAGTGCGATGCCTGAGATCGGCAAACAGCTTCTCTGGCGAGACGTCCCTCCCGAATAGTTTTCGACGCCTTTCTGGCAGTGGAAATCCAGCACCAAAAACGCGTCCTGTTTCTGGCTGATCGCAACATCCTGGTGGATCAAACCAAGAACAATGATTTCAAACCGTTTGGCGCTGCGATGAGCAAGATCAGCAAGCGCCAGATCGACAATAACTATGAGATGTACCCGCCCTGTTTCATGCTGTCACCGGCAGTGAGGAAGAGCAGAATATCTACAAGCAGTTCTCACCGGATTTCTTTGATGGTGTTGCGGGATAGCCCGGTACGCCTGGCAATCTCCCTGATCGGCATCTGCTCGCGCAGATCCACCGTCTGATTACGCTTGATATCGCCACGTCGATCACATCTCTTCTCCTGCCCAGATGTTGAGCAGGCTAGTATCGCGACGTGGGTCAAATTTAGATGCACATT
>DMQT01000134.1 GCA_003455595.1 Betaproteobacteria bacterium | reverse complement strand
GCTGACCCTGCTGGGCTGGAATGCGCTGAACAATTTGCCGATAGAAGCCTTCCCCGACGTGCAGGACGTGCAGGTGCAGGTGGTGACACAGGAGGCCGGGCTGGCACCGGAAGAAATCGAGCGCAGCGTGACGCTGCCGATCGAGCGCGAAATGAGCGGCGTGCCGCGTATCACCCAGCTGCGTTCGGTGTCAATGATCGGGCTGTCGATAGTGACGCTGACGTTTTCTGACCGCACCGATGATTATTTTGCGCGCCAGCAGGTGCTGGAAAAATTGCAGAACGTCACGCTGCCGCCTGGTGTTCAACCCAGTCTGGCACCGCTTACCACGGCGGTGGGCGAGATTTACCGCTACGTGCTCGACGCGCCGACCAGCATGCCGATTGCCGACGTGCGTGCGCTGCAGGACTGGGTGATCCGCCCCGGCCTGCGCATGGTCAAGGGGGTGGCCGACGTCACCAGTTTCGGCGGCCTGATCAAGCAGTATCAGGTCAATGTTGACCCTTATCTGCTGAAAAAATACGGCGTCACGCCCAACGACGTGAGCCAGGCGCTCACCAACAACAGCGCTAACGTCGGCGGCGGGCTGCTGCGACGGGGCGACGAGGCGCTGGTGGTACGCGGCCAGGGGCTGTTCAACAGTATGGATGACATTGCGCGTGTAGTGGTGTCGGCCAAGGACGGTAAAACCGTACTGGTGCGTGACATTGGCACGGTAGCAATCGGCGCGCAGCCGCGTTCCGGCATTGTTGCGTTCAACGACCGCGACAACGTGGTTGAAGGCGTAGTACAGATGGTCAAAGGACAGAACGCCGCCAAGGTTGTCGCTGAACTGCAGCAGAAAATTGCCACACTGGACACGCAACTGCCGCCGGGTGTGCATATCCATCCGATCTATGAGCGCACAAAGCTCATCGACCACACCGTACACACGGTAGTTGAAAACCTCAGCATCGGCGCAGCACTGGTGGTGGCGATCCTGATTATTTTCCTGCGCAACTGGCGTGCGGCGCTGATTGTGGCTTCGGTCATCCCGCTGGCATTGCTGTTCGCTTTCATCCTGATGGATGCGCGCGGCGTGTCGGCCAACCTGATTTCGCTCGGCGCAGTGGACTTCGGCATCATCATTGACAGCGCCGTGGTGCTGGTCGAGGCCTTGATGGTACGGCTGGCGCTTGGCGCGCACGATACCCATCCCGCACACCACACTCCCGCCTGGCGTATGCAAGCCTTGAAGCACACCGCTGTCGAGCTCGGCCACCCGATCCTGTTTTCCAAGGCGATCATCATTCTGGCGTTCGTGCCGATTTTCACGTTTCAGCGCGTGGAGGGCAAAATCTTCACGCCAGTGGCGCTGACGCTGAGCTTTGCCCTGCTCGGCGCGCTGATCCTAACACTGACCTGGGTGCCTACGCTGCTGTCCTACACGCTCAAAGGCGAGCGCATGGCGGAAAAACATTCGCCCTGGACGGACGCGCTGCAACAGCGTTACCGCGCGCTGCTGATCTGGTCGGAACGCCGGCGCGCGCTGATTTTTGGCGGCGCGCTGCTGTTGCTGGCCATCGCGCTGGCGGGCGCGCCGTTGCTGGGCAGCGAGTTCCTGCCTAAGCTCGACGAGGGGAATATCTGGCTCACCATCACGCTGCCGCCACAGACCGCTTTGGACAAAACCAAGGACGTGGAACGCCAGGTGCGCGCTATCCTGCGCAGCTATCCCGAGGTGGGCAACGTGATTTCGCAAGTCGGGCGACCGGATGATGGCACCGACCCGAAAGGCCCGAACAACATGGAGATACTGGCCGATCTCAAACCGCACGATCAATGGCGTTTTGCCGACAAGGACGCGCTGATCGCCGACATGACACAAAAACTGAAAAGTATCCCCGGCCTGCCCACCAATTTTTCGCAGGTCATCGAGGACAACGTGGAAGAGGCGCTGTCCGGCGTCAAGGGCGAGATTTCGGTCAAGGTGTCGGGGCCGGATCTGGAAATTCTGGAGAGCAAGGCTGAACAGATCGCCAGCCTGCTTGCCAGCGTGCAGGGCGCCACCGACGTGGCGGCGATCAAGGTCGGCGGCCAGACCGAGCTCAATATCAAGCTCGACCGGCTGCGCATGGGGCGGCTGGGCATCAGCGTGGCTGACGCCAATAATGTTATCCAGACCGCGCTGGCGAGCCTGACAGTAAACAGCTTTTATGAAGGCGAACGTCGCTTCGACGTGACGCTGCGCCTCGCCAAGCCGTATCGCGACGCGGTGGATGACGTCGCCAACCTGCAGATTCCGCTGCCCGGCGGCGGCAGCGTAGCACTGTCGGAGATTGCCGATATTGAGATCAAGCAAGGCGCCGCGCGCATCAGCCGCGAGGCAGGTGCGCGCAACGTGGCGGTGAAAGCCAATCTACTCGGGCGCGATCAGGGCAGCTTCGTGGCCGAGGCGCAGGCGCTGGTGAAACAGCAGGTCAAACTGCCGCCCGGTTACAGCGTTGCCTGGGGCGGTCAGTTCGAAAACCAGCAGCGCGCCATGAAACGTTTGAAAATAATCGTGCCGATCAGCCTGTTCATGATCTTCGCCCTGCTATTCTGGGCCTTCCGCTCGGTCAAGCAGGCCGCGCTGGTGCTGCTGATGGTGCCGTTCACACTGATCGGCGGCATTGCCGGGCTGGGGCTGGCGGGGCTGCACCTGTCGGTATCGGCGGCGGTGGGTTTCATCGCCGTGGCGGGTATTTCGGTACAGAACGGCGTCATTATGCTGGAGCAGATTATCGCGCTGCTGAAAAACGGTGCGGATTTGCCCAGCAGCATCCTCGATGGCGCGGTGCAGCGCCTGCGTCCGATTATGATGACCGCGCTGATGGCCGGATTGGGGTTGTTGCCCGCTGCGCTGTCACACGGTATCGGTTCAGAAACGCAACGGCCTTTTGCGGTGGTGATTGTCGGCGGAATCGTGTCTGGGACGTTATTCACGCTGTGGCTGCTGCCGCTGGCGTTTCAATGGTTTAACCGAAAAGCTCCAAATAACGAGTAATGAAATCCATGCGTATTCTGATTGTTGAAGATGATGAACTGCTCGCCGCAGGTCTGGCGCGCGCACTGGCGACGCCCGGCTACGCGGTGGATCGTGTCAGCACGGGCGAAAAGGCGCTGTTGGCATTGGGCATTGAGCATTACGACCTGCTGGTGCTGGACATTGGCCTGCCCGGTATTGATGGGTTCAGCGTGCTGCGGCGGGCACGCGAACGCGGCCAGACGCTGCCGGTATTGATTCTGACTGCACGCGATGCGGTGAGCGACCGTGTGCGCGGCCTTGATCTGGGTGCCGACGATTACATGACCAAACCCTTCGCGCTGGGTGAATTCGAGGCACGGGTGCGGGCGCTGCTCCGGCGCGGGCACCATGCGCAAAGCGCCCAGCTCAGCTGCGGCGTGCTGCTGATGGACACGCTGGCACACCGCGCCTGGCTGGCAGACAGCCCGCTCAACCTCACTGCGCGTGAGTGGAGCGTGCTGGAATACCTGCTGATGCGTCAGGGACAGGTGTTGAGCAAAGACAAGATTATGCAGGCGGTGTGCAGTTGGGACGAGGAAATCAGCCCGAATGCGGTCGAGGTGTACATGTCGCGGCTGCGTGCCAAGCTTGAACCAGCCGGCGTGTACGTCCGCACGGTGCGCGGCTTTGGATATCTGCTGGAAGAAGCGGGCAATGCCCAGCCGTAGCCTGCGCCGCCTGCTGCTGGGCTGGCTGCTGGCACCGCTGCTGGTGCTGCTGGCGCTGGGCGCGGCGGGCACTTTCTACATCGCGCGCAATGCCGCCAATGACGCTTACGACAAGGAATTGCTCGACCCCATGCTGGCGCTGGCGCAACACGTTCAGCTGGTTAACGGCCAGCCGGCATTCAATCTGACCCAGACAGCGCGTGACTTGCTGCTGGTGGACGCCTACGACAATATCTATTACCAGCTCAGCGCCAATGGCAGCCAGCCGGTGGGCAATCTGTATCTGCCGGTGCCGCCCAACATCGGCGACAAAGCGCTGTTTTACAACGCTACCTACAGCGGTCGCAGTATTCGTGTCGCCGCCTTGCGCATTCACATCGAGAAAGGCGGCAGCGGCGTGTTGCAAGTCGCTGAAACACTCAACAAACGCGACAGCCATTTGCTGCATATCCTGCTCGGGCTGCTCGCGCCAGCGGTGGTGATTGCGCTCGCCGCCATCGTACTGGTGTGGTTCGGCGTGCGCCGTGGACTGGCACCGTTGCAAAGCCTGCAGGAAGAAATCGCCGCGCGTTCGCACCGTGACCTGCGCCCGGTGCCCGAGCACCACGCGCCGGATGAAGTGCGCCCGGTGGTCGCCTCGCTCAATGCCCTGCTGGGGCGACTGGACGCGGCGCTGGCGAGCCAGCAGCGTTTTCTCGCCAACGCCGCGCACCAGTTGCGCACGCCCTTGGCCGGGCTGCAAACCCAGGTCGAGTTGGCGCTACGCGGTGACCTGCCGGAGGATCTGCGCCCCACCTTCGCGTGTTTGCACGCCTCCACCATACGCACTGCACATCTGGCGAATCAGCTGCTTACGCTGGCACGCGCCGAACCCGGTGCGTTGCCACCTGACGCCATGCAGTGGCTGGATTTGCGCAGCGTGGTGGAAGACGCCGCGCGCATATGGGTGCCGCGCGCACTGGACAAGCAACTCGACTTGGGCTTTGACATGGCACCCGCCTGGCTGGTGGGCGAGCCACTGCTGCTACGCGAACTGCTCGCCAATCTGATCGACAACGCGCTGCGTTATACCGCGCCCGGCGGCAGCATCACGGTGCGCTGCGGCAGTGCGGCAGACGCCTGGCTGGAGGTGGAAGATAACGGTATCGGCATTCCCGCAGCGGCAATCACCAAGGTGCGCGAACGTTTTTACCGCGTCGAAGGCAGCCCGGGCGACGGTTGCGGGCTGGGGCTGGCGATTGTCGATGAAATCGCACGCGTGCACGATGCGGTGCTGGAAATTACCGCACCGGCTGCCGGGCGCGGCACCTTGGTACGGCTTCGGTTTCCTCATCCTCAGGCCAAGGTTTTTTCCAGCACGTAATCATCCATCACGAAGCCGCCGCCAATGTCGGTAACGACCTCGGCGACAATTTCAAAACCGTATTTGCGATACGCCGCCAGCGCGAGATGGTTGTGTTTATTGGTACGTAACTGGATGACACTGCGCTGCTGACGGCGCGCTGCAGCTTCCACCCGCGCCAGCAAAGCCGCCCCCACGCCGCGACGCTGCCAGTCAGGGTGGACGTACAGCTTGTCCAGTTTCAGGCGCTGCGGATCCGTGTCGAGGCAATAATGCACAAAGCCGATCAAGCTGCTGTCTTGCTGCGCCACATCCCACCCGTTACCGGGTTGGTGCATGTGCTGGCGGATCGCCGTCGCGTCGTAACGCTGATTGAGCATGTAATCGATTTGCGCCGGGCTGATGATGCTTGGGTAATGTTGCAGCCAGATATGCCGTGCCAGCGCGCCCAGCGCCTCGACCTGGTCATCGCATAATGCGGCGATCAGAAGGCTCATGGATAGAGCTTGGCCTCGCCCGGCGGACGCGTCTTGAAGCGCTTGTGCAGCCAGAAGTACTGCTCGGGCATTTCGCGTACGCGGTCTTCGATGAAGGTGTTCATACGCCGCGTGTCAGCCTCGACGTCTTCACTCGGGAAATTGTCCCATGCCGGGTAGAACTGCGCCACGTAACCTTGTCCACCAGGCAACTGGCGTGTCACCAGCGGTACGACTTTGGCACCCGCCACCCTGGCGATGCGCGGCATGGCGCTGACGGTGGCGGCAGGTACGCCAAAAAATGGCACGAACAGCGCATCTTTTGCGCCAAAGTCCTGATCTGGCAGGTAATACAGCGGCAGACCCTGTTTGATTTCGCGTACCAGTGGGCGCACGCCGTCGTGACGTGAAAACATTTTCGAGCCGCCAAAGCGTGTGCGTGCGTGCAGCATGAGGCGGTCAAAATGTGGGTTTTTCAGACGACTGTACATGGACACGATCGGTGCATACTCAGCGGTAAAGCGGACGCCACCCATGTCGAGGCCAACGAAGTGCGGCGCCAGCAGGATCACCGGCGTGTGCTGGTGCGCCAAAAAATGCTCCAGTCCGGTGAAATGAACCAGGCGCTTGACCCGTTTCACATCCGACCACCACAGTATGCCGTGCTCCAGCGCGGCGCGCGCGGCACAACGGAAATGTGCGTGGAGTACCTGCTGGCGGCGTGCCGCGCTCCAGTCCGGGAAGCACAGCTGCAAGTTGATTTCGCCGATGCGGCGACGCCGCTCGGCAAAGCGAAACAGCAGGCTGCCGAGCGCGTTACCGAGTGCTGCCTGCCACGATAGCGGCAGCCAGTGCACCAGCCAGAGCAGCGTGATTCCGATATGGGACATCTTATTCCCCCGGCGGCGGCGTAACGCCGCCCGGGCGTTTGTAGCGGTTATAGCTCCACAAATACTGCGCCGGATATTGGCGGATCAAGGCTTCCAGCGCCTGATTCAACTGCAAAGCGGTGGCTTCCTTGCTGCCGGTCAAATCGGCAGCCAGTGGCGTGATGTGGATACGGTAACCCTGCCCGCGTGGCAGGCGCTCGCCAAACATCAGCAGCGGCACCGCGCCGGTGGATTGATGCAGGCGCGACACCAAAGTCGGCGTGTAGGCTTGTCGCCCGAAAAACGGCGCCCAGGCTCCCTCGCCCTTGCTGGCTACCTGGTCTGGCAAAATGCCGGTGGCTTCGCCTTTTTTGAGCGCGGTCAGCAGCGCGCGCACGCCTTTGACATCGGTCGTCGCCAGCGTCACCTGGCCGCGTCCGCGCCCGGTACGCATGATGCCCTCCAGCCATTTTTGCCGGGGCGGGCGGTACAGTACCGTCATCGGCAGGCGTGCCGCGTAATACAGGCTGACAATCTCGAAGCAGCCCAGATGCGGCGTCATCGCCAGCACGCCCTTGCCCTGATTTACGGCGGCTTCGACGTGCTCCCAACCGTGGCATTCCTTGACCAGTTTCAAAACCTGGTCGTATGGGCGCAGCCAGATCGGGATGATCTCCGCGCCGCCCTTGCCGATTTCAGCAGCGCTCTGACGCAGGAGTCGCTGGTAGTCGGCAGCGTCGGCAGCGATGCCGCTCTGGCGCAAATTGTCCGCCAGGCGCTTGGCATAACGCGCGTTGAAGCGATAGGCCAGACGACCGCCGAGCGCGCCTATGGCATGCCAGAAACGCAGCGGTAAACGCGCCAGCAGGCGGAGAAAAAAATGCGTCATAGATACGGGGCTGTCAAGTGGTGGCGGTATTTGCTACCATCCACGCCAGTCAAAATATATGGAATAAACATGAAAGACTTCATTTTTACTTCGGAATCGGTTTCAGAAGGCCATCCAGACAAAGTTGCCGACCAGATTTCCGACTCGGTACTGGATGCGATTCTAACTCAGGACCCGCATGCACGTGTAGCGTGCGAGACGCTGGTCACCACCGGGCTGGTGGTGATCGCCGGTGAAATCACCACCCACGCGACTATTGACTACAACCAGGTGGCGCGTCAGGCGGTGAAGCGCATCGGTTACGACAGTTCCGAAATCGGCTTCGATTACCATACCTGCTCGGTGCTCACCACCTTCGGCAAGCAGTCGGTGGACATCGCACAAGGTGTGAATGAAGGTGAAGGCCTGGACCTCGACCAGGGCGCAGGCGACCAGGGTTTGATGTTCGGCTATGCCTGTGATGAAACGCCGACACTGATGCCGATGCCGATTTACCTGGCGCATCGTTTGATGGAGCGCCAGGCTGAATTGCGCAAGGACGGTCGTCTGCCCTGGCTGCGCCCGGACGCGAAATCGCAGGTGTCGATTCGCTATGTGGACGGCGTGCCGCAGCATGTCGATACCGTGGTGGTGTCCACCCAGCACAATCCTGAAGTCTCGCACGCGCAGATCGAAGAAGCCGTCATCGAGGAAATCATCAAGCCGGTGATTGCCGCCGACATGTTGAAAGAGGACGTGCGCTATCTGGTCAATCCGACCGGGCGCTTCGTCATCGGCGGACCGATGGGTGACGCTGGTCTGACCGGGCGCAAGATCATTGTCGACACCTACGGCGGTGCCGCACCGCACGGTGGCGGCGCGTTTTCCGGCAAGGATCCGAGCAAGGTCGATCGTTCAGCGGCATACGCCGGCCGCTATGTGGCGAAGAACATCGTCGCTGCCGGGATCGCCAGCCGCTGTCTGGTACAGGTGGCGTATGCCATCGGCGTGGCGTGTCCGGTATCGCTGATGGTGAACACCTTCGGCACCGGCAAGATCAGCGATGAGAAAATCGCCAAGCTGGTGGAAGCGCACTTCGACCTGCGCCCGAAAGCGATCATCCAGACCCTCAACCTGCTGCGCCCGATCTACACGCGTACCGCGAGCTACGGTCACTTTGGCCGTGACGAACCCGAGTTCACCTGGGAAGCGATCGACAAGGCCGAGACACTGAAAGCCGCAGCCGGACTGTAGTTTATTCTTGCTGCGCAAGCAAAATGCCCTGCCGGTAGACAAAGGCAGGGCGTTTTGCGTTAGAATGCGCACTTGCTTCGAGGAGCGTTGCGACGGGTGGCACAGACCACTCGCCAGGCTCGAAGGCTAGTCCATGCAACGGCGCTCACGTCTGCTTTTTTGGTCTTTTTACAGAAAGGAGGGCGTGATGAACGCCATCACCTCACCCAGTTCTACCCCTGATTACATCATTGCCGACCTGTCGCTGGCCGACTGGGGACGCAAGGAAATCAACATTGCCGAAGTTGAAATGCCCGGCCTGATGGCAATCCGCAAGGAATTCGCCGCTTTAAAATCCCTGGCTGGCGCGCGCATCACCGGCTCGCTGCACATGACGATCCAGACGGCCGTGCTGATCGAGACGCTGATCGAACTCGGCGCCGACGTGCGCTGGGCCTCGTGCAACATCT
>DMQT01000272.1 GCA_003455595.1 Betaproteobacteria bacterium | reverse complement strand
GCATTGTCCAGCCCGTAGGCAATCGCCGCTGCGGTAGGCTCATTGAGCAGGCGCAGCACATTCAGGCCTGCGAGTTTGGCGGCATCCTTGGTGGCTTGGCGTTGCGCGTCGTCAAAGTAGGCTGGCACAGTAATCACCACGCCGGCCAGTTCACCACCCAGCGTGCGCTCGGCGCGGTCGCGCAACACACGCAGTATGTCGGCCGACACTTCAACCGGGCTTTTTACACCCGCAGCCGTTTTAATTTGCACCATGCCCGGCGCATCAACGAAACGGTAGGGAAAGCTGCCTTCATCGGTAATGTCTTTGAGGCCGCGCCCCATAAAGCGCTTCACTGAAGCGATGGTGTTGTGCGGATCAAGGTTTTGCTGCGCCAGTGCAGCATCGCCCACCCGCAACGCGCCATCCGCAGCGTAGCTCACCACCGAGGGCAATAAGGCATGGCCGTCTTCGTCGTTCAGCACCACAGAAACACCATTGCGCACGCTGGCCACCAGCGAATTGGTGGTGCCCAGGTCGATGCCCGCAGCCAGCCGGTGCTGGTGCGGCGCAGTGCTCATGCCCGGTTCGGAAATTTGCAGAAGTGCCATTAGCTGTCTAGTGCCTCAAAAGCGTCATGAATTTCTTCCACGAGCTTGTCCATGAATTTGAGTTTGCGTACCGCTTCAGCGGCACGGGGATAATCGTGCTCGGTATCCAGCTGACGCGTTAAGCCATCACGCAGGGTACGAGCGCCATGATTCAGTTCGTCTTCCAGGGATTGTAGTGCGACTGCATCAGCTGTAAGGCGCGCAGACTGGATCGCCTCACGCCACTCAATCTGCTGCATCAGGAAATCACCCGGCATGCTTGTATTTTGCTCTGCCAATGCATCAATACCCTGCAACTGCAGCACATACTGCGCGCGCTTCAGCGGTGATCTGAGCGTCTGGTAGGCCTCGTTAATCCGGGTTGACCACTGCATGGAAGCGCGCTGCTCAGCCTGCGACAAATTTGCAAACCGGTCAGGGTGAACCTGGCTCTGCAATGCGCGGTAGGTCTGCTCCAAAGCCGGACTGTCCAGATCAAACTGGATCGGCAGGCCGAAAAGTTCGAAATGGTTGCGAGAAAAATCGACCTGCATTGCCGTGCAAACAGACGCTGCTAAACGTTAAAGCTCTCGCCGCAACCGCACGCGTCTTTGACATTTGGATTGTTGAACTTGAAGCCTTCGTTCAAGCCTTCGCGCACGAAATCGAGCTCGGTGCCGTCCAGATATTGCAGACTTTTCGGGTCGATCAGGACGGTCACGCCATGGCTTTCAAAGGTCAGATCATCGGCACCCAGTTCATCGGCAAACTCCAGCTTGTACGCCAGACCGGAACACCCGCTGGTGCGCACACCCAAGCGCAGACCGGCGCCCTTGCCGCGTTTAGCTATGAAGTTGGAAACGTGTTTCGCCGCGCGTTCAGTCAGGGTAATCGCCATGATTGCGTCCTCGTCCGGTCAAGCCTGGCTGGCGACAGCTGCTGTCGTGCCATGCTTTTTCTTGTAGTCTTCCACCGCTGCTTTGATAGCGTCTTCTGCCAGAATCGAGCAGTGGATTTTCACTGGCGGCAATGCCAATTCTTCGGCAATGGCGGTGTTCTTGATCTCCATCGCCTGATCCAGTGTTTTGCCCTTGACCCATTCGGTCACCAGCGAGCTGGATGCAATGGCCGAACCGCAGCCGTAGGTCTTGAATTTGGCGTCTTCGATGATGCCGTCCTTACTGACGCGGATTTGCAGCTTCATCACGTCGCCGCACGCAGGCGCGCCCACCATGCCGGTGCCGACATCTTCATCATCCTTGCCGAACGAACCCACGTTACGCGGGTTTTCATAGTGATCCAGTACTTTATCGCTGTAAGCCATGACTACTCTCCTTCAATATTGCATTGGTGACGATGCGGCTAATGTGCCGCCCACTGCACCGAATCAAGATCGATGCCTTCCTGATGCATTTCCCACAATGGGGACAATTCACGTAGCTTGCCGATTTTCTGGTGCAGCAAGTCAATCGCGAAATCGATGTCTGCTTCCGTAGTGAACCGGCCCACGGAAAAACGAATCGAACTGTGCGCCAATTCATCCGAACGCCCCAGTGCGCGTAGCACGTAAGACGGCTCCAGGCTAGCCGAGGTACACGCCGAACCGGACGATACCGCTAAATCCTTGATCGCCATCAGCAGCGATTCGCCTTCAACAAAATTGAAGCTGATGTTGAGGTTGTGCGGCACACGGTGTTCCATGTCGCCATTGACGTGAACTTCATCGATATCCGACAAGCCTTTCAACAGACGGTCACGCAACATACGGATACGTTCGTTTTCGGTCGCCATTTCTTCCCGTGCGATACGGAACGCCTCGCCCATACCAACAATCTGATGTGTCGCCAGTGTGCCGGAACGCATACCACGCTCATGACCACCACCGTGCATCTGCGCTTCCAGACGCACACGCGGCTTGCGCCGTACATATAGCGCGCCGATGCCTTTCGGGCCATAGGTTTTATGCGCCGAAAACGACATCAGATCGACTTTCAGCTTAGCCAGGTCAATCACCACCTTACCCGTGGCCTGCGCCGCATCCACGTGGAAAATAATGCCTTTTTCGCGGCAGATTTCACCAATCGCCGGAATGTCCTGAATCACGCCGATTTCATTGTTGACGTACATCACCGATACCAAAACGGTATCCGGGCGCAGCGCTGCCTTGAATTTTTCCAGATCGAGCAGTCCATTCGGCTCGGGCGTCAGGTAGGTTACCTCGTACCCCTCACGCTCCAGTTCACGCATGGTATCCAGCACCGCCTTGTGCTCGGTTCTGACCGTCACCAGATGCTTGCCTTTGGCTTTGTAAAAATGCGCTGCGCCCTTAATGGCCAGGTTAATCGCTTCCGTTGCGCCTGAGGTCCAGACAATTTCCTTTGGATCAGCATTGACCAGCTTGGCGACTTCCTCGCGGGCGTCTTCCACCAGCTTTTCAGCGTCCCAGCCATAGGCGTGGGAACGGCTGGCCGGATTACCGAACTGTTCGGTCAGGCAAGGGATCATTTTTTGCGCCACACGCGGGTCAACCGGCGTAGTGGCAGAATAATCAAGATAAATTGGCAACTTGGACATCGTTTACTCCATTAATTCATCAATACCGCTATAAACAGCGACTGAATACTGCCGTGCTACGCGGCGATTGAAACTTTGTCGCGCTTGATGCGCTGGTCGTGTACTACATTGTTCTGTAGCTTGCTCGCAAGGTGGTCGTCCACCAGGCTGGCCAGCGTTACCGCACGCAAATAGTCCTGTATGCGCTTGTTCAGATTTGACCACAATTCATGCGTCATGCAGCGATGGTCATCCTGACAATTCTCCAAGCCGCCACACTGCGTGGCGTCGATGGGTTCATCCACCGCCTGGATAATCTGCGCCACCGAGATTTCACCCAGCGCGCGCGCTACGCGATAACCGCCACCCGGACCCCGCACGCTTTCCACCAGCGAATTGCGGCGCAGCTTGCCAAACAACTGCTCTAGGTACGATAGCGAAATCTTCTGTCGCTCGCTGATTGCCGACAATGTGACCGGTCCTGCGCCATGATGCAAAGCCAGATCAATCATTGCTGTTACAGCAAAACGTCCTTTGGTCGTCAAGCGCATTTGCGTGCTTTCACTCGTATTACAACAAATTCGACAATACAATACCCGATAAATTCAGTCAACTATTTTATTGAGGTATTCCGGGTCGAATTGTGCAGTCGATTTTGTCTCGACCGGCGCTTCCGAACCCAGCTTTTGCAGGGCTTGCATGATCCACTCGATACGCTCATCCGTCGCCGCGCTGTGGTCGATTAAGCCATGCACCGCCTTCACCATCGGGTCATTCATGTCGGCACTGATCGCATACGCAGAAAAGCCCAACTTGTGTGCTGCCTGATCACGCTGTTTGGCTAACGTTTCATCAAGTATGCGTGCCGGAATACCCACCGCCGTTGCGCCAGCGGGGACATCCTTGACCACCACAGCGTTGGAACCTACTTTGGCACCCTCTCCCACTGTCAGCGGCCCCAGTATTTTGGCCCCGGCGCCGACTACCACCCCTTTCTCCAAGGTCGGGTGACGCTTGCCTTTGTTCCATGATGTGCCGCCCAGCGTTACGCCGTGGTAGAGCGTGCAATCGTCGCCAATTTCAGCCGTCTCACCGATCACCACACCCATGCCGT
>DMQT01000169.1:20743-21116 GCA_003455595.1 Betaproteobacteria bacterium | reverse complement strand
TGGCGGTGCTGGCGCGCGAGGCGCCCGGCATCGCTGTCCTCGCGGAGGAGGGCGGCGGCGCCCGAGCCGACTTGATGTGGGCCGTCGACCCGCTCGACGGCACCACCAACTTCCTGCATGGCTTCCCGCAATATTCGGTTTCCATCGCCTTGTTGCACAAAGGACAACTCAGCCAGGCCGTGATTTATGACCCGACGCGCAATGATTTGTATACCGCCTCGCGCGGTGCAGGTGCGTTCCTGAATGATCGCCGCCTGCGCGTTTCCAAACGGCTGAAATTGTCTGAAGCGCTGATTGGCACCGGATTCCCATATCGCGACTTCACTCACCTGGATGCCTATATGGCCATGTTCCGCGACATGATTCAAAAGAC
>DMQT01000169.1:15294-20483 GCA_003455595.1 Betaproteobacteria bacterium | reverse complement strand
CCCGCGCTGAAGTAAGCAAAGCGTCATCTCGTTATTTTATTGGTGCTGGGATAGAATCCGGTCTTTGTTTATTCACAACAATATTTAACCCAACCCATGGCTCTCATCGTACAAAAATACGGCGGCACTTCTGTTGGCAGTGTCGAACGCATCAAACACGTCGCCGAGCGCGTCGCCAAATTCAAGACGCTCGGGCACCAGGTAGTCGTCGTACTTTCTGCGATGAGCGGCGAAACCAACCGCCTGATCAAGCTGGCGCACGACGTGCAATCCAACCCCGATTCACGCGAACTCGACGTGCTGATTTCCACTGGCGAGCAAGTCACCATCGCGCTGCTGGCAATGGCGCTGAAGGATCTTGGCCTGAAAGCCAAAAGCTATACCGGCTCGCAGGTGCGCATCCTGACCGATAATGCGTTTAACAAGGCACGCATCCTGAACATCGACGAGCAGCATTTGCGGGCCGATCTGGATAGCGGCCATGTCATTGTGGTGGCCGGATTCCAGGGTGTCGACGAGCACGGCAACATCACCACGCTGGGCCGTGGCGGCTCCGATACCACCGGCGTGGCGCTGGCAGCAGCATTAAAAGCCGACGAATGCCAAATCTATACCGATGTGGATGGTGTTTACACCACCGACCCGCGCATCGTGCCCGAAGCGCGTCGGCTCAAGACCATCACCTTTGAAGAGATGCTGGAAATGGCCAGCCTGGGCTCCAAAGTGTTGCAAATCCGTTCGGTCGAATTCGCCGGAAAATACAAAGTCAAATTACGTGTCCTGTCCAGCTTTCAGGATGAAGGCGAAGGCACGCTCATCACCTTCGAGGAAGACGACAACATGGAACAAGCCATCATTTCAGGCATCGCCTTCAACCGCGACGAAGCCAAAGTTACCGTACTGGGCGTGCCCGATACGCCTGGCATCGCCTATCAGATCCTGGGGCCGGTAGCCGACAGCAACATCGACGTCGACATGATTATCCAGAACGTCGGTGCCAACAACACCACCGACTTCACCTTCACCGTGCACCGCAACGACTACACCCGCACCTTGCAACTGCTACGCCAAATCCAGCCTAAAATCGGCGCACGCGAAGTCAACGGCGATGACAAGATTGCCAAGGTTTCTATCGTCGGCGTTGGCATGCGTTCGCATGTTGGCATCGCCAGCACCATGTTCAAAACCCTGTCCGAAGAAAGCATCAATATTCAGATGATTTCAACCTCGGAGATCAAGATTTCAGTGGTGATCGACGAAAAATATCTTGAGCTCGCCGTGCGCGTCCTGCACAAAGCATTCAACCTCGAAAAAGCCGCATAAAGGTTGACCAAAAACCACTTAGGCTGTATTCTTGCGCGCTGTTCGTGAAGACGAGCAAGGAGAGATGGCCGAGTGGTCGAAGGTACTCCCCTGCTAAGGGAGCGTAGGGTTTATAGCCTTACCGAGGGTTCGAATCCCTCTCTCTCCGCCAAATTCGTGTTATAATTTTGTGCTTCAAAGCGCCCGTAGCTCAGCTGGATAGAGTATTTGGCTACGAACCAAAGGGTCGCACGTTCGAATCGTGCCGGGCGCACCAAATTAAAAAGGGCTGGTTTATTCCAGCCCTTTTTTTCGTTCTGATTTCAACCCTGCGATCCGGTTTATAACCAGTATTGTGGCAAGCGTGCTATCCATTCCTCCAGGCGCTGGATGGGTGAGCGGCGTTCCCAGCGCGCCAGGGTAATTTCATCCGACGAAGCCAGATCGCGGGCGAATACGTCATCCATCTGCGTGCCAAAGTGCGCACCAAAAAACACCGCATTGATTTCATCATTGTGCAAAAAACTGCGCCAATCCAGATTAGTCGAACCGACAGTGGACCACACACCATCAATACAACCTGTTTTAGCATGCAGCACAGATCCGCGCCGCTCAAATATCCGTACGTCCCCTTTGAGCAACTCGGTGTAATGAGAACGCCCTGCGTTGAATACTATCCACGAATCACTCTGGCTGGGCAGAATCAGCCTGACATCAACGCCACGCTGTGCCGCCTCGATCAGCACCTGAACCAGTTTTGGATCGGGTACAAAATAGGCATTGGTCAAATAAACCCGGCGTTCAGCTTGCGCAATTGCAGACAGCAAGGTCAGGTAAATCGGGCTGCCTTCGGCGTCATACGTGCTGCCAATCGCTCGCACCACTTCACTTCCCTGTTTGCTTAGCACAGGAAAATAGCCATCCTGTGGCAAAGCTGGGCCGTGCTGGCTATTCCAGGTGGACATGAACAGTTTCTGAAATTCAGCTACCACCGGTCCATCCAGCTGCACATGGGTATCGCGCCAGCCTAACGTGTTGTTCATCTTCTTTTTGGTTTTGCGAATAAACGAGCCGCGCGAATAGGCGTTGCTGATGTTAATACCACCAACGAAAGCGATACGTCCATCCACAATCAGCAATTTTCTATGGTCGCGATTATTTACCAGCCAGGTTTTGGCATGTGGTGCGAGGGGATTCACCGGATTGAATTCAACTACCTGCACGCCACCATCACGCAGCCGCTGAAAAAACTCGACTGGCGTAGCAAGCGAGCCAACACTGTCGTAAATGACGTTGACCCGAACGCCCGCCGCCTGCTTTTCGAGCAGCAAATCAGCGAATTTCTGGCCGATTTCCCCGTCCTCGAAAATATAGGTTTCCAGATTGATGCTGTGGCGAGCGCCACGAATGGCTGCAAACATGGCGTCGTAGGTTTTCGGGCCATCTTGCAACAAAGTCGCGCGATTACCCGCGACCAGCGGGGTATCCAGCGGGATGCCTTGCTCAACGGCCAGGTGTCTGTCCATCAACGCCCTCCCCATATCATCAGATTGACCACCCGCTGTACTGCGTGCCGCTTGCGTCTCGAGCGCCACCACCTTACTTGCACGAGGAGACGATTGTTGTGTTGCCTGGTCCGTATTCGGCAAACTGGCGCATGCGCTCAAAGACCAAACACAGCACGCCACTAAACAAGGCGCGAGGTAACAGCTTAAGTGGGAAAAGTGGGTCGTGTCACCACGCCATGAATCGATAATAAACATAGGGCTGATGTTAAATCATGTCCATGTGCTGCGCAGGCAAATATTCAGGCATGCGCAGGACTAATCGGGATTACATCTTATTCTGAACGTCTTTGGTGGCAGCTTGAACTGCTTCACCACCCCTTTGTATATCCTTACCTGCTGCAGAAGCCTTGTTACATCCTGCGACAGTCAGTAAATCGGCTGACAACCACGCAATACCAATACCAGCTTCCCAACCATCATGCTCTCCTCAACACCCTTTCAAAATGATAGGCACGACCAAACAAACTACGGACCGGACTGAGACTGCGGTGAAAATATAACATTGCCTGCGAAATTCACTCTGTACGCCAGCATACAGAGCATTAATCTCACTACGACTGCATAAGCTTGCCGGGAATCTGCGGCGTTTCCACCACCACATCACCGCATTGCGCACGGTGGCGCAAGGCATGATCCATCAACACGATAGCCACCAGCGCTTCTGCAATCGGCGTAGCGCGGATACCGACACAGGGATCGTGCCGCCCATGCGTGACGACCTCAATTGGGTTGCCTTGTTTATCGATGGAGCGCCCAGGCAGGCGAATGGATGAAGTGGGTTTGATGGCGATGTGCGCGACGATGTCCTGACCACTGGAAATGCCGCCCAACACACCACCCGCGTGGTTGCTGAGGAAGCCATCCGGCGTGAGCTCATCGCGATGTTGGGTACCGGTCTGGCGCGCCGAAGCAAAGCCATCACCGATTTCCACGCCTTTGACGGCGTTCAACCCCATTAGCGCGTGGGCGATATCAGCGTCGATACGATCGTATAGCGGCTCGCCCCAGCCGACGGGCACATTTTCCGCGACCACAGTGATTTTTGCGCCAACTGAATCGCCTGATTTGCGCAATTCATCCATATAGGTTTCCAGCGCTGCCACGCTTTCCGGATCGGGGCTGAAAAATGCGTTGTCGCGCACCGCCTCCCAGCTTTTGAACGGCAAATCGATCGGCCCGAGTGCTGCCATATAGCCACGCACCACGATCCCGTATGTCTGCGCCAGCCATTTTTTGGCAATCGCCCCCGCACCCACCGTGGGTGCGGTCAAACGCGCCGACGAGCGCCCGCCACCGCGATAATCCCGAATGCCGAATTTGTGCCAGTAGGTATAGTCCGCGTGGCCTGGGCGGAAGGTTTCGCTGATGTTGCCGTAATCCTTGCTGCGCTGGTCTTCATTACGAATCAACAGCGCAATCGGCGCGCCGGTGGTGTGACCTTCAAACACGCCAGAGAGAATTTCAACCGTATCGGATTCGCGCCGCTGCGTGACATGACGCGAGGTGCCGGGCTTGCGCCGGTCCAGCTCCAACTGGATATCGTCGGTGCTCAACGCCATGCCGGGTGGGCAGCCATCCACCACGCAGCCGATTGCCGGGCCGTGGGATTCGCCAAAATTGGTAACGCAAAACAGGGTGCCTAAACTGCTGCCGGACATGGTCGTACTCGCTCGATTTCAAAGGCGCGAGTTTAACATGCCCCTTTACTTGCTGACCTGCAACGCCGTCAGCAGGCTGATGCCCCACGCCACACCGAATCCGGTCACCTCGGTGCCGACCGCACCCAGCCCATCGTCGCAGTTGCTCGACGACAAATCCACGTGCAACCAGGGGCGCTTGTCCACGAAACGATTCAGGAAACGCGCGGCAAGAATATGGTCGGCGTCACCCTCCAGCGTGCATTGCTTGATATCGGCAATCTCCGAATCCAGCGTGGACTCGTAATCTTCATCCATCGGAAACGCGCACATACGCTCACCGCTGGCCTTGCCTGCCGCGACCGCCTGCGTGAGCAATGCATCGCGGTTCGACAAAACCCCGCTATAACGCTCGCCCAGTGCGGCACCCATGCTACCGGTCAGCGTCGCGAAATCAACGATGGTGTCGGGTTTCTCACGTGCGGCCAGCGCCAGCGTGTCAGCCAGTACCATGCGGCCTTCCGCATCGGTATGCACCACTTCGATGGTGGTGCCATTGAGCGCGGTCACCACATCATTCTGCTTATAGGCTTTGGGACCGATATGGTTCTGCGCTATAGCCAGCCAGCAATCAATATTTAACGGCAAATCCAGTCGTGTAGCCGCCAGTAAAATACCCAAG